>JAIRMH010000143.1 GCA_031258835.1 Tannerella sp. | reverse complement strand
TGACCTTAAGTTTGCAGAGAAAAAATCTGAGGTTAAAATAGTACTTTTGTTGTAAGAAAGATTAGATTTAACCGACTGACAAAGGTAAACTAAAGGGCTGACCGAGCATTCTCTACCCATGATGCGAATCAGACCTTTGTCAGTCAAGCTGAAGGATACTGAATAGAATGTTAGGCTTTCAAGCCTATTTAAGGTCAGCCCTGATTGCGGATTTTTGGTTAAAACTTGTTTTATATTATCTGCCCGTCAGCCCTTCTTCCTTAAGCTTTTCCAAATACACAAAAGACTGTTGCCCGTTTATCATTATTGTAACTTGATGATAAGTTTCTTTCCTGTAAATAATAGTTACATTCAATTCTTTACCTATCCCGCTATTAAACGCATCAAAATATCGTCTCTGTATGTCCACAGCTCTCATTCTTCAGGCAATTATGAAAACGCAAGAAAAATAAGGTGTGCCAAAAGCCGGTATTCCGGATTGCCTCACTCCGTTCGCAATGAGGAAAAACCGACTTTTGACACGGCCTCTTCTTACTCGTCCGGTTACTTCGTATAGATGTCTATTTCGCCTATAACTATCATCGTCGTACCGTTTAAGCCGCCTGGTGCATACACCTTAAGATATCTTACGGGGGCAGGATTATCTATAACGAACGTCTGTTCGCCGTTTCTGTCCTCGCAATTATATGTTCCCAAATTTATCCAACCATCTTCAGCGGTCAAGTCATCGCCGGGCGTATCTGTCCTTCCCCAAAGTGTAACCGTTGCCGGCAGCCGGTTGTCATAGGTCTGACCGGCGGCCAGATCGTATACGGACGGCCAGATGGAGATTCGGCTGACCGGCGTTTCGCCCGCCAGGTCGAATGCCATCCAGTGTGGATAGTTCGCCGAAGCCTGCGAATGCCACCGGTTATTGTAGTTCCCGTCAAAAGCGTTCCTTGCCGCATTATTCCCGTTGTCATGCTGATTTGAATATCCTATAATGGAAATATCGGATTTGAGCAACGGATAATCGCCCGGATATTTCAACTCTCCGTCCCGATATGGCGTATAGAACAGATCTATCGCCATTTCATCCGGGATATAGATCGTCCGGTATTTAGGAAGACTGCCGGATTTAATATCCGGAATGACCGTAATCGCTTCCGATAAAGGGACTGTTCGAACCGTTTCACGACCGTCGACATTCGTATATGACACTTCCGAATATTTGACGTCGAGCGATTCGTCGACACTCCCCCACTCTAACACTTTACCGCCCGACTTATCGGCATAGATCGAAATAAGACGCCGGTTAACCATAGCGCTTTCATATTTTTCGCCAAGCGCCCGTCCAGAAATCTCATATGGCAATGATTTATTTCCATACGAATCTATGTTGACCACGTTAAACAAATAACTTTGCTCCCTCAGGTTTTCAATAATTTGAGAGAATACTCCATCCGTATTATCTGTTTCAATATCAGTCGAATCCGTTCTGTTATTCCAATAAATACGGATGGTTTTCACCCGGTTGGTTTTTATATAAACTTCGAATTTCACCCGTTCTTTTCCGGCGCCCACGGCAACGGAATCCGGCATCACGGCGTAGGTCGTTTCGCCTTTGCCCAAGAAACGGTCGCTTAATTCGTTCATGTCGGAACAGGATGCGCACAGCAGGCAAACCATCATTCCCAACCTGTATATTATCTTCATTAAATTTTTCATATCTGTATCGATTAAATTTTTCATTATTGCAGTACGGACGGCCTGTTGTCGCCGAAGATGTCCACTTCACCTATCTGGAAATTGGATCCGTCGGCCCATGTCCGTTTTACTAATATCCTGAGATAACGCACCGGCGGATTGCCCGGATCATTTATAAAATCTTCGCCGTTTTTCGCTACCTCTTCATCTTCTATGGAAATTTGCCCGAATGGAAATCCGGAGGGTTTTACGGATTCGCAATCCATCAGTTTGATCCATTGCCCCCAACCTTCCAGCACGGGATTAAAGTTGACGCATCCCCAGACTTCAAAGCTACGTGGGTTCCCTTCGCCAAAAGCCATGATGTTGTTTGATCCCAGCCGCTGATATAACCTGATACGGCTAATCTTGCCGACTACGCCTAAATCAAAGGAAACGGACTGCGGCCATATACCTGTTCCTCCGGGAGAACTGTAACACGGATCGCTGCCCCGGTTTCCGTCCCATATCCTGTGGATATCGTAATCCGAACTATATGGAGGTATATCTCCCGGCGTGGTGATTTTAGCAAATTTCATTTTGTCAAATTCCGTCTCATAAATCGGAACGATCGTATCATATCTTAACCGGCTGCGATTACCCCAATGATCCTGTATATAAGTCCGGATATAAAAAGGGATAGTATCCAGTCCGCGGATGGATCCCTTTCCGTCTGCCATAGAACTGTAAAATGATTCTTTGGGCACGTATTCCTTATTATGGTCCTCCACTTCAATATTAACGGATATTTCCGCCCGGCTGGGATTACTCCATGTCGCCAGCATGCCGCCGAAATCCGGTATGACGCCCAGTGTTTCCGATATGGAAAGGACGTCCGGGATAAGCGGTTTTATGGTTTCGACATGCGGTTCGGATTCATTGCGGCTTTTGTCGACGGCGATAAGCCTTACCGTATAAGGTATGGTATCTCCGAAGCCCTGAATCTGCAACGAATCGACAAAAGCCGAAGCTTTGCTTTCTACTTCCGTCTCCCCGTCAATGGAATAAACGGCTTTCACGCATAATAAATCTTCGTCGGCAGGAAGCGAATAGTGAAAAACCGCACCTCCGGCAATACTTCGGGACGTCACATTGGCGATTTTACCGGGTGGAGTATCATCCAACGGTTGCTGTCCTACGGGTTCTTCCTTGCATGATTCGAAGAACACGACGCCGGACAAAATAATCAGAATGTTAAAACAGTATTTCATATATAAATAATTTTTTGTTTTATACTTAACATTTTCACCAGCCATAGTTTTGAATCAGGTTTTTATTGACAAACAAATTAGATTCTTTGATTGGCCAGAAATAATCTTTCACGGTAAACCTTACGGATTCTCTCCTTAGCGAAACGGGATTATAAAAATCCTCCGGCACTTCCCCCATGATATTCCAGCCCATGGGGTCTTCATTATAGGCTTCAATTTCTTTCCACCTGCGGATATCCCAAAAACGCTTTCCTTCGAGAGCAAGTTCAATGGCGCGTTCGCGGTGCAGAATATTCCTCCGACCGTCTTTCGTGTTGATTTGCTCCGGATTGGTCGAATATTTCGTCCATGCATCCGCGATTCCTTCCAGCCCGACGCGTTCGCGTATCAGATCCGGATACTTGAATATTTCGTCAACCGGGCCGTCCGCTTCGTTTAACGCTTCGGCATACATCAGGTATAAGTCGGCTAAGCGGTATACGGGGAACGGGAAATATTCCCATGTAGCCCGGTCATATTGTTGCGTGTTCTTATAATGGCTCATTTTTTTAGCGCCATAACCTGAAATGCTGAAGGCATCCCCGGCAAGAATGCCGGAAACCCGCGGGTTCATATATTCACAATGCTTGACGTCTTTAAACGTATTGTATCCGCAACCGAAGAAGATACCTTTGTCGAAGGAGATACTTGCATAGAAACGCGGTTCGCGGTTGAAATGCAGGTATACTGTCTTTTCGTTTTCTTTTACATAATAGATTTCATCGCCGGAAGAGGGTTCGGGGCGAAGGGCATACCGGTTCTGATACCAGCCGTTTGCCGCCCATTCCCTGTCTTCTTCAACAGGAACGCCGTTAGCGGAATAGTATTTATTTACCAGACTCAGCGTCGGCGACCATTCGCTTGTGAAATTCGTCAACGTGGTCGGACTCATGACGACAATTCTCGGCGTGGCGACTCGCGCAAGAATGCCGCAATTGTTATTTGTTCCGCCCCATATCAGTTCGCTGTTCCAACGGTCGCATATCGTTTGCCGGTAGTTCGTTTGCCGCTGTAAGAGTTCGTGCTCGTTAATCAACAGCGGATCTGTCTGGTTATATAACCTTTTGCCTTGCGCATGACAGGCTTCGATTGCTTCGAGGCATGCGTCCGCCGCTTTCTTCCATTTATCCGGATCGTAGGTTTGGGGGAATAATTGCCTCCCCTGATTATCTACCATTCCCGAATAATCCGTATTACCGTTAAACAACGGACTTGCTGCGAAAAGCAGCACTTCCGCCTTTAGCGTCCTGGCGATTAATTTATCCACTCTTCCCGCTTCTGTCCCTTCCACTATCTCCTGCGCTTCGGGCAAATCTATTATCGCTTCCTCTATCAGCCCCACCACGTAATTCACCACATCGTCTATCGGCTCCCGGTAAACCTGCACTTCCTTAACGCCTGCTGAAACCGGCTGGTTAACGTCTATGATCGGTACCGGGCCATATCGCTTCATCAGGTGATAATGATAGTAGGCTTTGAGGAATTTTATTTCCGCCACCCATCTCCTGCGGTTATGTTCCATTACATCTCTTACGCCCTCTATATTTTCAAGAAAGATATTACAATCGCGGATACCGACCCACAAAGAACGGTTGCCATCCCATATATTCATTAAAGGTTCGCTCGGATTCTGTTCTCCCCTAACGATTCTTGATCCGCTCCATGTAGTAAGCCTTGTCCCGAGTTCCACTACCACATACCGCTGCGCCGTTTCGTCCGACCCGGTCATAGCCGGATCAGACAGGATATCGCCTGTCTGGGGTCTGTAACTGTAACAGCCATATAAATATCTTTCCGCGGCAACGCTGTTCTTAAAAGCATATTCAATCGTAGCGACATTATCCGGGACAACATCTAAATAATCGCAGGAGATTACCGCCAACAGCGTACAAACAAAATATATCGTTTTCTTTATTACTTTTGTTTTCATCTTATTTCATTTTAAAATTTTCAAAAACCCAACTGGATGCCCGCGTTAAATACTCTTTGTACAGGATAGCCCAGTCCGTTTCCTCCCATTTCGGGATCCCACATCTTAAATTTGCTGAACGTCAACAGATTTATACCGCTAAAATAGATGCGCAGATTATTCATATACGCTTTGGACGCTATACGCTCCGGCATGGTATATCCAAATTCAACCGATTTCAGGCGGAGGAACGACCCGTCGCGCATCAGCCATGTCGAAGTCCTGTTATTATTATCTACCACTGTGGAAGAAAGGCGTGGCCATAAGGCATACACGTCGCGGTTCGCTTCCGACCAGTGACTGTCGGCAATCGCTTTCAGCAGTCCCTGTTGCCCGCCGATAAAGGGCGTCACGTCTACCACTCCTGCATTCCAGTCATTATAAGTGGCAATCCAGAACGATTCCCTTGCCAGACCCTGGAAAAAGAAGGAAAGATCGAATTGTTTGAAGCCGCCCGACAGTCCGAAGCCGTAAACAATCTCCGGGCTGGTAGGATAGCCGATAGGCGCCATATCCAGTTCGGTGATTTTTCCGTCACCGTTAAGGTCTTTATATTTGATATCGCCAGCTTTATAATTGCCAAACTGCACCGGCGAGTTACGCACCTCTTCTTCATCCACAAACAGGCGTTCCGCTATATATCCCCATGTTTGATTCAACGAATAGTCTACGCGCGACCGCCACGGCGCATTCGGGTAGTCCGGCTCTTCATATACGGTAAATTTACTTTTAGCATACGTAAAATTAGCCATACCGCTAATCCATGCATCTTTATTAAATGAATGGTTCATGTTCAGTGAAATATCTACCCCCTGGCTGAATGCTTCCCCGACATTGGAACGGGTCACGGCCTGAAGTCCCATGGTGGATGGGATAGACGCCCTGTTCATCAATATATTATTTCGATTTTCACGGAAATATTCCGCCTGAATATCTATTTTCTTAAACAGTCCGATTTCAGCCGTAAGATTCAACTTCCTTGCCGTTTCCCACGTAATCAGGTCGTTTGCATACCGGCTGACAGATACGCCATACTTCGTTTCACCCCCGGAATTGCCAAAAGTGCCGAATGACGAAGCATGAGCGCTACTGTTCATATTTACATTGGAAAGATAAAAGAAGCGGTCGTTTGCATCGCCGATCGCGTCGTTGCCTGACAATCCGTAGGTAACTTTTAACTTCAGGTTGCTTACTGTTTCCTTTAGTCTTTCACCATAAAACCATTCGTTTGAAACTGCCCAGCCCAAACCCGCCGACGGGAAGAATCCGAAACGTTCCTTTTTCGAGAAACGTTCCGAACCGTTATAGCCGAAGTTCCCTTCAAACATATAACGTGATTCGTATGCGTACGTGATACGACCAGCCAGATTAAGATTCCGGTATGGTAAAGAACTCTGTAAACTTCCCGAATTTCCTTTCAGTTCGTTTCGCATGGTATATACCAGCAGCGCCCCTACGTCGTGCTTGTCGTCAAAAGTACGAACCCAGTTTGCGGCGCTTTCAAAATAGGTGACCGCATTTACATTTTTCGGCCCTTCGTAATACGAAAGATAATCCGTTCCCGTCTCTTCATTCAACGGCGAAAGGATGTAGGTGTCAGTCTCTTTTATATAAGTTCCGACGTTATAATAGAACGGGCTGTAATATCTTGTTACGTCAAAATAAGAATATCGGTTGGTATTAAACATAGCCCGCAGGGAAAGTCCTTCCGTTATGAAATCAAGCTCCTGTTTTAATTCGACCTGTGCACCCATCTGGCTTTCCGAATATTCCTTATATCCCATCACCATCTGGGCATACGGATTATAATACTGCATATTGTCGTAATTGCCGAACAGGATATGTTCCGTATATTTGTTGGCCTCGTCTGCAGGATAATAAGGCGGAAACAATACCGGATTCGTATGCATTACGATTCGAAAAATGCGATCGCCCCCGTCGGGAGGCCCTTTATAATCGTCGAATGCGCCCGTCAAGCGGACGACAGCCTCTGTTGTCGGCGTAATGTTAATGTTTACATTCGAACGTAGCATATACCGATTTAATTTCACATTATTATTGAAGTTGTTTCTTTTGTCTACTTTCAACATCCCATTATCATTTATAACGGTTCCGGCCAGATAATAACGTGCAATTTTACCTCCTCCGGAAGCGCTGAAATTTAAGCGGTGATTGTTGGAATAGTCCTTAAACAGCAAATTGTACCAGTCGTTGGCAGGATATACATATGGATTCGTTCCGTTGATGGTATTTTGTATTTTATGTTCCGAATACATCAACTTTCCCAGCGGATCTCTTGTCTGGATGGCTTCGTTGTGTAACCGCATAAAAGTGATCGGATCGGCCATTTCAACGTTTTGGGTAGGCTGCGAAAATGCTTCTTCAAATCGTATATTTATCTTGGCTTTCCCCTCTCGGCCTTCTTTTGTAGAGACAAGGATAACGCCGTTGGCTCCACGCGAGCCGTACAACGCGGTGGCCGTAGCGTCTTTCAGAATCGAAAAACTGGCAATATCATCCGGTTGCATCCTGGAAAGTTCCGTCGTCGTTGATTCGTTATTATCAATAAGTATCAACGGGTCTTTTTTATACCCGAAGGTTGTAACGCCGCGAATAAAGAACTCCGCATTATCCTTCCCCGGTTCCCCGCTTCTCTGGTAAGCGATGATCCCCGACATACGTCCGGCCAAAGCCGTAGTTAAGTTACTTGAGGGAATTTTCAACTCACCCGGATTTACGGTTGATATAGAGGCTACGACGCTTTCTTTCTTTTGTTTACCGAAAGCGACAACCGTAACCTCATCCAGTATACCGACATTTTCTTTCAGCGTCACATCAATGATCGTCTTATCGCCCACCGCAATGGTTTGTGTCACCATTCCCAAGTACGAGAAAATAAGTTTGTCGCTGCCGCTTACTTCTAACGAATAAGAACCGTCAATATCGGTCGATACGCCACGTGTACTGCCGTCTATTACCACCGCAGCTCCCGGCAAACCGTCTCCGCCTTCATCCCTTACAACGCCTCTCACCGTTTTTCTGGCCTGGTCGCTTTTTTGTACTTCCGCAGAAGTGACAGATACTCCAACAGGTAAATTTAAATTATCCGCGTTACTTACTATTTTTATAAAGAACAATAAGAACACAGACCATCCGAAAATACGGAAAAAACCTGTTATTTTGTTTTTCTTTTTGTTTTTTTTCATGTTTAAATAAAAATAAAATGTTTAATACTTTGACTAAGAAAAATTCAAAACTAAAAGAGGGCATCCAAAAAGGTCGTAAAACATCACCTACGAGCGTAGTAAATAGCCTACGACGTATAATATCATGGATTGCTTTGACTTTATCTTCACCTATTGCGACGGCTCTTTGGACGCCTCCCGACTTGTAATTTATTTATTTATTTCCATAGACACAATGTTTTTAAAAGATTAATAATTATTTGTATTGCAATACTTTGATAACACAAAGAAGGTATAGTACACGATCAAAATCGGCAACTCCATGTACGACAAATCCGAACCCCGTAAAAACGGTGTTCGGATTTGTCGTATAATAAAAAATATGAAGTTTAAAAGATTACATACGTGTGTGTGTGTGTGTGTGTGTGTGTGTGTGTGTGTGTGTGTGTGTGTGTGTGTGTGTGTAGCAAAATATCCGTTTTAACCAAATATATTTGGTTAAAACAAGTCGACATAATGCTATTTTCTACACGCAAAATCATAAAAAAACAAATTATCTGTTCATAAAACATCAATTATTATTCAACACGCTATATACGTTTTTAACCGGATGCCACCTGACGTACCGGAATATTTAACAGGAATCCCAGTTTCTTGATTTTTCCGGCGATATGGCCTGTCCCTATGGCGCAATGATGCGAAGGGCCGGCCTTCGACCATTGTTCCATGAACGTTTTTGCCGGGACGTCGAATTTATACCGGCTGTTCGTATTTCCTATCTGCAGAGTTGGACCGGCGACCGATTCGCCTTCGGCAAGCAACAAAGAAAATCCCTCTTTGCCTTCCACTACGGAAAGAAGCGTGACGGGGCCTTGTTTGACCGACATCTGGATCGATAATCCTTTACCGGGCTTACCGTGATATACGGGAAGAGGTACGAGTTTTACGCGTTCTTCCGACATGTTGAAGTGAGCCGGGCCGTCATGTCCCAGCAGAATGACGTCGTCCGTGAAATCCATTGCGTAAAATTCGGAGAAAGATCCTCCGGCGCCAAACTCCGCCAGGATCTTCATGGCCTGCGCATTTTTCACTTCACATTCTCCCGCGACGGGCACGCCTCTTCCCGTCAACAACGTGTTCCCGGCAATGACGGATGTTGCTATGTCTTCATAATCGTTGCCATCATATCCTTCGTAATAATAGGCCAGAGCGTCAATCCTTCGTGCAGCGACCAATTTGTCCAGGGCGACGGAGGTTCGCACGGCGCGTTCAATTTCCGTTTCTTCACATGCTGCGACGACGTCGAACGTCGTCCGGAACTCGTCCGTTTTCTGCCGCAACTCTTCGGCGGAAACGCTGTCGCGAAAGGCTTTCAATTCGCACATTTCAATCATCTCGATATGGATGCCGAACGTGGCTGCCATCGCCATCAGGTCGGTATAAACATCCAACATTCCTCCGTAATAATGGCCCATTATTCCCATCCTGCTATTGTGCAATGCGTGCATCACCTTTGCGGCCTCTAACCACTCTCCGATTTCGCGCCACGTTTCTTCGTCGGCAAGATAGCCCGACACGATTTCATAACGGACGTCGGAACGGTTAAACACGCAGGCTATTTCCGGCACCGAACAGGCCTGGCAGTGCGCCAGCCACTCGCCGGTCATATCACCGCGGTCGCTCATACTGTTGAGCTTTTCGTAATCAATAGCGGCAACCGGCTGTATGTTAAGGAGGATCACCGGCGTCTTCAATTGTTGCACTACCGGCAATACTGTCGACGACAGGGCATACGTGGAAATATAGAGGAACGTTATATCTACGTTCTCTTTTTTCAGGTATTCGGCTGCCTGCCCGGCTTTATCCGGGTTATCAACCATACCTGCATCGACGACTGCGACACTCATTCGCTCCATTCGCTCCATTATCTGCCGCCGGTATCCTTCCAGTCGTGGCAGTAAACCTTCAAACTGCGGCCAGTACGTATCTAAGCCTATTCCAAATAATCCTGCTTTCATCATACTATTTAATGTTCATGAGGGGATGTTGTTTCCTTTCCGTTTTCAATTTCTAACCTGAAATCTTCCATCATACCATAATCGATCATCCGATATTCCGTGCCGGGGATGGCTTCCTTTATATTTTTCCAATGCCAGGGGGAGGCTAAGCCCGGCGCCGGATTGTTGTAATGCGGGCCTAACAAATTTTTTAAACTGCCGATAACGTGTACGTCAATCCTGTTCTCGCCTTCTTTTATATAAGGAGTGACATTCAATTGATAAGGGTCATAAGCGATAATGCCGGCTTTCGTCCCGTTTACATATACTTCGGCAACCGTACCTGCCCATTTCCCTAATTTAACCGTGCAGGTGGCGTCCGAAACTTCCGTGATACGGAAAGTTTTAGTATATTTAAAATCCCATGAATAGAACGGCTGTTTTTGTTCTTTCCAGCTTCCGAACGTAAAACGCTCCACCGGAGCACCGAGGCTCCACCCTTTTGCTTCCGGGACGACAGAGAAATTCCCAAGTATATAAACCGGCTCGACCTCGGCGAAAACACTCATAGGGCTAATGCTTAGTTCGACCGTATTATCGCCTTTTTTTACATTATCTCCAATCAGATAAACACCAAACGATTTATCTAACCACCATTTGTCGGAAACAGGCCTGACCGTTTCTCCATTTATCTTCACGGTAAACAATTCCGGGCGTTCAGTCACTAATTGCATATCCGAATAATCGAAATCGTCATTGACCCTGAAACGGTAGGACGCCGTAAATCCGCCGTCTGTGAAACGATCGCGGTCGAGGATGTTACGTTTATACTGAACGGAAGTGTTCCACGGATTGCCGTTTGTAAAACCATGCGCCTTGTAAACGATGTCGGCGGCGCCCGAGAAGTGAATCTGTTGATGCGTCTGTCCTTTTACGGTTATGTCGCAGAAATCAATCGGCATAGCATTATCTTTCATCCTTGTAATCATTGTTTCGCCTGCAGATTGAGCGATATAACCGGATTTCGACACCTGTTTTACCGGATAACCGTTTTCCGATTTGTAAGAACTGTATAAGAGTAAACTGCCTGCAGGTTCTAACCGGAAGGACGCAGTCAACTTGCCGGTTGCGACGGTGGAAGGATATATATAGATCTGGCCACTCTCCGCATCCATCTCAAGCAATGTCTTTCCTTTTATTGTAAGTTCTCCCAAAGAAACTTCATCCATCGAAGAATTTACAATAAAAACAAGTTCCCCGTCGGCATAATGGCGGCGATGATGAAACATGTTGCCGTTCCGGGAACGGATATCAAAACCGTCCTCCGGTCGGAAATATTTATTGATAACATCGCGATCCGCCTGCCGTTCTTTTATTACGGATTCCCGGTCGATGAACGAAACAAGCTCCTCATTCACGGCGCCGTCTATCCGGTTTGGTTCCGAAAAGGCGATCAGGCGTCCTCCCTGTTCCACAAACCGGCGAAGCAAGGCAAACGTCGGGTTATTGATAGTTTCGCTCATCGGCGGAATGACAACGACGGAATAGGCCGCCTGTCCAACAATAAATTTTCCATTTTCCACCCGTCCGTTGTCTTTTATAATATTCTCCGACCCCAGGTCATATTCAACCTGGCTCTTTTCCAATAAAGTAATAAACGCCTGAAAGTTTTTTCCAATCTCCATCAGCGCCGGATGACTGCCCGTATGCGAGTAATAAGACCATAAAGTGGCATTAGGCTCCAATACCAGTATATCATTCTGCTGAACACCCTTACTCATTACCAGCGACAAGCGTCCGAAATAGTCATTCTGCGTTTTATAATTATCGAACCAGGGCGAATGATAAGTGAACACAGGAGGATAATCGTATTTACGCGCCCCTGTCAGTGTCATATGGGAGAGATGTTGATTCATGAAGTTCACGCCCAACACATATTCCCAGTCGCCCAAGCGCTTGAAATCTTTGAAAGTCTCCTCCCAGCCTCCACCGCCATACGTCTCGCTAAGCGTACGACGATACCCCATCTGGTTCGCCGCGCTACGGAGTTCCTTCACCGAACGGATATTGCCAAACTGCGCCTGCGGCGATTCTTCGTCAAACCGGTTGAACAGCATGTCAATCGCCGGGACCTGATGCCAGGCGTACATAGCCATATTATCAGGCCCATCGTTCATCTGCGGCCAACCATGTTCCCAATAATGGCCTGTCCACTTCAAATGATGCGCTTCAGTATAGGTATGCCAAGGCTTCGACCAGCGGTCGACAAACATTTGCAGCAATGTCTCCATATAATTATGCCGCACCTGTTTCCACTCTCCCGTTTCTTCGCTTAGCAGCGGCAATAGCGGTTTCAGATCATAACCCCATTGTTGTCGGAACACGTCGAACAAATCAGGCGTCCAGCGAAGTCCGCCCGAAGTGACAATATTCGGTTCATCTGTAAACACGCCGGGGACAGTTTTGCCAAATTCATTTCCGATCGCATTTTCATAACCTTTCATCGTCACATCGATAAACTTTTCCGTCACTCCGGAAACCAACAGGTCGACATACGAATAGCCGCCATACCAGTCCGATTTTCCATAATATGTTTTCTTATAGAGATAATACTCACCTTTTATTCCTTTATATTCGCCGACAGAGGCAGTAATATCATTCCACGAATCGCCTTCTTTTTTCAAACATATATAATATGTATCCGTATTATCGGGAATCATGTCCGTCTTCTCCGGTCCAAGTCCCTGCCCCTGATTATAGGATTCAGGCATCTCTGCCGGCACATGTCCTCCGGCAAAACCGCTTGGATACGAATTTTCATCATATATCCACACTTCCAGCCCCATCTCTCTTCCTTTTTCGACGGTATATTTATACATTTTAAACCAGTCGTCGGAAAGATATTCCGTAATCATTCCCGGTCGCGGATGCACAAACAATCCGCCGAAGCCGGCGTCTTTCAATTCACCAAGCATACGGTCAAGTTCCGTTTCCGTCACTTTCCCGTTCCATACCCAAAGTGGCTTACTGCGATACTCCGACGGAGGATCTGCAAAAAACGTGACGATTGATTGAAAATCATCTTCTAATGCATGATTCCCATGCTGCCCCTGGCATCCTGATCCTGATAATGTCGCCAATATTGCAGACAGGAAAAATGTACAAAAATTTTGCTGCTGTCTCTTCATGTGTAAAAATTTTTATTAGCAATGTATGTATTTCGGGGGCAAAGATCCACTTTATGAAATACACAAAGATTCCAAATATGATATATAAATTACAGAAAATGATATTTTTTTGTTGCAAAAACAAATTATAGAGGCCGTACAGATATGCGGAAAAATGGATTAGGCGGGTTTGCAAAAAAAAACGCTTACTTTTATGATTGCCGTCCAAAATCACTTTTCTGTTTCCGGTAAATAAGAGGAGGGACGCCTTCCCTCTTATGGAAAAAAGTCGAAAATTTACCTACACTCTCGAAATTGAGTTTATAAGCTATTTCGGTAATACTCAAATCCGTTGTATCCAATAGCTCCCTGGAGCGCAAGAATTTCAAATTAGCCTGATAATGAGCAGGCGATACATCCACATATTTCTTAAACATCTTTCTGAACCAGGAATAGCCTACACCCAAATTTTCAGCAATTTGCTTAGGCGATATATTTTCGTCTATTGCCTGTTTCATAATCGCACGCGCTTCATTTATTTTTATAATAGCAAACGAATCGTTAAAAGTCTCATTCCGGTACATAAACTGCATCAAACCTAAAATATAAAGCACAATGCTCGATATCAACTGCTGATAGCCCGATTTCTCTTCGGCAGCATGCGTCAGGATATCCTCATACAGGCCGATGATTGCAGAACTGAATCCCAAATGATACAGCGGTTTTTTAGGAGAAAAGAATCCGTTTTTGACACGATTATCGATATGTACACCACGAAAACCAACCCAATACTCCAACCATCCGGTATCTTTATCCGGCTCATAGGTATGCCATTCATTAGGAAATAAAAGAATCATTGTTCCCGCAGTAATTTTTTGTCTCTTGCAGGATCCGGATTCAAAATAACCGCTACCCTCCGGAAGATATATTAATTGATATTCTTTAAGTACCCGGCCCTTTCCGGGATCAAATATATAAGATTCGGGGTGTCGGGAAAGCGGATATGAACTGTGCGCCGGTATCAACTGCCGTCCGACAGTCGTCACAACAATACCCCACGCCTCGTCCGGCGCACCGATATGAAAATATTTGATATTTTTGCTATGCATGGCAGTCGTTTTTTATGCACATCGGGCAATTACTAAGCAGCGACAAAACTACATGAAAAACTTGGATATTCCAAACGCATAAAATGAAAAAACTGTTTTCATTTCGTGCACGCTTGGAAATCACGGAATTTTCATGTAGTTTTGCAGGCTGGAAACATAAATTTTTTAAGACAATGCTCACAATTAAGACGATTACCGAAAACCGTGAAGAGGCGATTCGCCGCCTGGCGGTAAAGCACTTTAATGCAACAGATTATATCGACAAAGTAATAGAATCGGACATTGTCCGGCGGAATACGCAATCGGCATTAGACGCTCATCTGGCAGACATAAATACGATCTCTAAGGCAATCGGTGCCTTGATGAAAGAGGGCAAAAAAGAGGATGCCGAAGCAGCAAAGGCGCAGGTGTCCAAACTAAAAGAGAATGTCAAAAAATTAGAGGCGACGAAAGAGGAAGCTGAAAAAACGATTCGTGGGATATTGGTTTTAATCCCTAACCTGCCGCACGAATCCGTACCGGAAGGGAACGGCGCAGAAGACAATGTATGTGAGAAAATGGGCGGAACGATTCCGTCGTTACCGGACGATGCGCTTCCCCACTGGGAACTCGCAAAGAAATATAACCTTATTGATTTTGAGCTTGGAGTAAAGATTACGGGAGCCGGGTTCCCCGTATATATCGGACAGGGCGCACGCCTTCAACGGGCATTGATAGATTTCTTCCTCGACAGCGCAGGCGAAGCGGGATATACGGAGATACAGCCGCCATATGTGATAAACGCCGACTCCGGTTATGGCACGGGGAATTTACCTGACAAAGAAGGACAAATGTATCATTGTGGATTTGATGATTTATACCTTATCCCGACGGCGGAAGTTCCGGTGACGAACATTTACCGTGACGTCATCCTCGACAAGAATTCGTTGCCTGTCAAAAATACGGCCTATTCGGCATGTTTCCGCCGCGAAGCCGGTTCGTACGGAAAAGAAGTGCGCGGGCTGAACCGCCTGCATCAATTCGACAAAGTCGAAATCGTACGGATCGACACACCGGAACATTCCTACCAGTCGCTACAGGAAATGGTTGATTACGTGGAATCGCTCGTTGAGAAACTTGAATTACCATGGCGGATACTTCGCCTGTGTGGTGGCGATATTAGTTTTACGTCATCCCTCACATTTGACTTCGAGGTGTTCTCGGCTGCACAAAAACGCTGGTTAGAGGTAAGTTCCGTATCCAATTTCGAAAATTATCAGGCAAACCGGCTGAAATGCCGCTACCGCGACGATCATAAAAAGACGCAATTGTGTCATACGCTCAACGGAAGCGCCCTCGCGCTACCCCGTATAGTGGCCGCTATACTCGAAAATAACCAGACACCGGAAGGCATACGCATACCTAAAGCACTCGTCCCTTATACTCGTTTTGAACGAATAACGCAGACGATTACAGTATGAGATTCCTCGGAATAATTCCTTCCCGTTACGCTTCCACGCGTTTCCCCGGCAAACCGCTGGTCGATATGGATGGCAAAACAATGATACAAAGGGTCTATGAACAGGTATTATCGACTACCGACAAGTTATATGTAGCCACTGATGACGAGCGGATTGCAAAAGCCGTAAGAAATTTCGGCGGTAACGTTATCCTCACTTCCGAACGACATAACAGCGGAACCGACCGTTGCTATGAAGCCTACTGTATAGCGGGAGAAGATTTTGATGTTGTCGTCAATATACAAGGCGACGAACCTTTCATCCATCCGGAACAAATAGAACTTCTCAAAAGTTGCTTTTCCGAACCGGGCACGCAAATAGCGACGCTTGTAAAACCTTTTGATAAAGAGGGCGACTTTGAGCAAACCATCTTTAATCCGAATATACCGAAAGCGGTTCTCAACAACCGGAATGAAGCATTATATTTCAGCCGTTCTATCGTCCCTTATATCAGGGGAAAGGAATATACGGAATGGCTTTCGTCGCATACATTTTACAAACACATCGGGTTATACGCATATCGCGCCGATATCTTAAAAGAAATTACCGCATTACCGCAGTCTTCGCTCGAAATAGCCGAAAGCCTCGAACAGTTGCGCTGGCTTCAACACGGGTATAAGATAAAAGTCGGGATAACAAACCGGGAAACAATAGGAATCGACACGCCCGATGATATGGAAAAAGCGCTGGCAGTCCTCCGCTCGGAGATACATTAGCAGCCTGCATCAAAATGATGTTGTCGTCAATATACAAGGCGACGGGCCTTTCATCCTAAAACAGGGCGTCCCCCACCCATAAAAAAATACCGCAACGTCAGAAATGAGCTGCGGTATTTTTTTATGACATCACGCCGTTTATCTCTTACTCGAATGTTGACGTTTCTCCTGTTCTTTCTGTTGTTTGCGCAATTGCTCCCGCTGCACGCGTTGCGCTTCTTCCAGACGCTTCATAAAACCGGATTTTTTCTTTGGTTTCTTTTTGTTCTCTTCAAGTTTTGCAAGCAACTTTTCTTCGTTGACGGCAAAACGGAATAACATCGTCTGTCCTATCGTTATTAACGTAGAAACAAGGAAATAATAGCTCAATCCTGATGAGTTTTGGTTAAACATAAAGAAAAACATCAACGGCATAATATACATCATCATATTCATACCGGGCATTTGTTGCTGTCCGGTATTACTCATACTCATATTTACCTTTGTATACACAAGGTTTACAATCGTCATAAGCAAGCAAAACAGACTGATATGATTTCCGATGAACGAACTGATGAAAGGAATTTGAGCGTCCCACGATAAGACGGCATCGTAGGTCGAAAGATCTTCCGCCCACAAAAATCCTTGCTGACGGAGTTCTATCGCCGTCGGGAACAACCAGTACAGCGCAATAAGAATCGGCATCTGAAGCAACATCGGCAAACAGCCGCTCAACGGACTGGCGCCGGCGCTACTGTATAACGCCATTGTCGCCTGCTGCAATTCCATCGCTTGCTCTTTCTTCGGGAACTTTAGCTTTAAAGATTCTACCTGCGGACGCAAAACGCGCATCCGCGCCTGCGACATGTATGATTTATAAGTCAGCGGGAACAATACCAGTTTTACTGCTAAGGTCAAAAGAAATATGATAAGCCCGTAGTCGGACATGAATCTGCCGAGATAATCGAATATCGGCAAAATGAAATATTTATTAATCGGACGTACCCATTGATAGCCCATCGGGACGAGATTGTCAAGGTTCAATTGCTGCTCGACGGCTATATCCTTATCATACGAACGCAACAACCGATATTTGTTAGGCCCGAAGAAATACCGGAATCCGATGGATTCATCTGCTGTAGCATTGAACGTAACGGCTGTTGTCGTATTAAATTCCTTAAGATATTTCGTATCCGCGACATCCTGTTTGACTGAAAAGGTAGTCGCCTCGAACGCCTCGTCGATAATCAATGCCGAAGTGAAATATTTATTTTTATAACCAATCCATTTCAGACGATTTGACAACTGTTTTTCCTCATCTTTCGATTCTCCGAAATGTTCCACATCGTCGGAAAGGAATTTATAATACAATCCTGTATACTGATTTTCAAGTTTACGTCCTTTTTCCAATGTCCTCATTTTCTGCCGCCACTGGATATCCAGCGCGTTTGCTGAAGTCGCCAGCAGGCCATCCAGACCGCTCGTCCGAATTGTAAAATCCAGCATGTAATCATCCGGGTTAAGAGTATATACAAAATCCACAACGCCCTTCTCTCCTACGGAAAGGCGCATGACGACGGAATTTGGGGAAGCGCCTTTTAGCGGAGTAAAATATAAATCGGAGGTATTTACCACACGGTTTGCCGCTGTGACAAAAGTAACGCCAAAACGAGCATCGCCTTCGTCAAACAATACTAACGGTTCTTTTTCGTAAGTGACATACTCTTTCACCCGCGCATAACATACCTGTCCGCCTTTACTGCTTATTTTAACTTCTATATTATTGTTTTCCAACGTTATCACTTCGTCCGTACCGGTAACCGCCGGTGCGAACGCTCCATAATTATTCCACAACTGCATCCGGCGCAAGGAGTCGGAATACGCCTGGCGTAAAGAATCGGGCATTCCTTCCGGCGCAGCGTCAATGAAGGATGCCTCTTTAGTCGCCTGTTCCGTAGCGACGAGCGCCTGTTGTCGCTGCGTTTCCCGCATCGCCGAAGCGATTGAATCCTGATAACGCCGCTGAGCCTCCATCTGTTCTTGAGATGGCCGGTTGAGCCAACTGAAAGCTATTAAAACTAACCCTATTAAAACAAATCCTATTACTGTATTTTTATCCATTTAACGGTTATTATAATTGTTTATCGTTAATATCTATCGCTTATCCTGTGTGCATCGAATACTTATTTCCATCAATACCTCAAACGCTCATTCGTTAATATATCGAGAACTTAGCCGTCATTTCACTTTATAGCAGCCTTCACAAAGTCTACAAACAACGGATTCGGTTTAATAACCGTAGAATTATACTCCGGATGATACTGAACGCCGACATACCATTTAAGGCCGGCTACTTCTACGACCTCGACAAGGTTTGTTTCGGGATTTTCTCCGACGCATGTCATCCCCGCCTCTTCAAACTGCTTCTTGAACTCGTTATTAAACTCATAACGGTGACGGTGGCGTTCCTGTATATGCTGTTTTCCATAGGCCTCATAAACTTTCACTCCTTTCCTCAGTTCACAGTCGTATTCGCCAAGTCGCATCGTACCTCCCAGGTTCGTAATATTCTTCTGTTCTTCCATAAGATCTATCACTTTATAGGGTGCGTTCGGTTCCATCTCCGTCGAATTGGCGCCCTCAAGCCCCAGCACATTGCGGGCGTACTCTACCACCATACATTGCATGCCAAGGCAAATGCCGAAGCATGGCTTATCCTGTTCGCGGGCATATTTCAAAGCCACAAACTTCCCTTCAATACCGCGCTGTCCGAAACCGGGAGCGATCACGATCCCGTCCATATCTTTCAATTGCTTTTCCACATTCTCTTCATTGATTTTTTCCGAATGGATAAGATGTAAATCCAGTATACGGTCATTATATATCGAAGCGATAAGCAGTGATTCCTCAATTGATTTATAAGCATCCTGCAATTCGACATATTTGCCGACAAGTGCGATCTTTACTTTTTTTACTGCCGTGTTTTTAAGATGCAAAAATTCTTTCCACTGTTTCATTTCGGGCGTAGGTCCCACCGGCAACCCCACTTTCTCCAGTAATATCTCATCCATCTTCTGACGTTGGAGCATAAGCGGCACCTCGTATATGGTATGTACATCGACCGATTGTATAACCGCTTCTTTCGAAACATTACAAAACAGCGCCACTTTATGAAGGAGAGAAGCGCCAAGCTCCCGTTCGGTACGAAGCACCAGTATATCGGGCTGTACCCCAAGTTCCTGCAATTGTTTCACCGAATGTTGCGTGGGTTTTGTCTTATATTCCTTGGCGGCAGCTATGAACGGGACATATGTAAGATGTACGCATATACAATCTTTCCCAAGTTCCCATTTCAACTGACGTACGCTTTCGATGAAAGGCAAGGATTCAATATCGCCAACCGTTCCACCGATTTCCGTAATAACGAAATCATACTTATCCTTTGTTCCCAACAACTTGACATTGCGTTTTATCTCGTCCGTAATATGCGGGATAACCTGCACCGTCTTCCCTAAAAAGTCGCCTTTACGCTCTTTCTCTATCACACTTTGATAAATACGGCCTGTCGTAATATTATTTGCACGCGTTGTAGGAACATTTAAGAAACGTTCGTAGTGTCCCAAATCCAGATCGGCTTCGCGTCCATCTATCGTAACGAAACATTCTCCATGCTCATAAGGATTAAGCGTTCCGGGATCGACGTTTATATACGGATCAAATTTTTGTATCGTCACTTTATAATTCCTCGCCTGAAGCAACTTTCCCAGTGAAGCCGAAACAATTCCCTTACCCAAAGAAGACACAACGCCTCCCGTCACGAAAATATACTTTGTTTTTGCCACTACTATATAATTTTATTTTTTTGAAGCTACAAAGATAATATAAGCCGGGTGAAATACAAAATAAGCCGGCCTATTTTTATTCGCACATTCTTCTTCTTTCTTCAAAAAAACACTATCTTCCCCCTGTAAATTTTGCAAGACATTTTTATCGGTCTGTGTGGAATATCGAAAGTTTCATGTATATTTGCATCCATAAAATAAATTGTTTGATGAAAATGATACTTATAAAAAAATACAAAATAGCCTTTGTTTTATCTTTTACATTCTCATTGATTATTACGGATGCAAAGGCGCAGGGAGTTCTGACATCGGGATTATCCGAAGAAGTGATGGCATGGACCAAATCTACGATAGAACCGTGGCCGCCGAACCGATACAAATCCCTCAAAGAAGCAATGATTGACAATAATTTTTATATTCCTTTGGTTTTTCGCGGCGGGATATTCCCTAAGTTAGACTACCAATTCAACCGCGATTCGCTGGTTTTGCCAAATTATAAAATTCCTCCAGCGATAACATACAAAAATAAACACATAGAAAATTTATTCAGTTACTATAATCTCAAGAAAAAACTGGACGATATGGTATATAAGGAAGTCTTACTCGGCGATCCCCGAAATTTTAAATATTCGATAAACCGGTTGCCAGATAAAATTATAAAGCCCAAAAGCATTGACAAATCAAATGAACAGGTTAAATTAGAAGTAAAAACCCCAACCGCCACTCCCGAAACTGTCGATCCGGTCATAAAATTCATTCCCGACAGGAAATACTGGAGTTCGACTTTTTCGGCAGATATCAAGTTCTCGCAAAACAATAGCTCCGAAAACTGGTATAAGGGAAAAATCGACAATATGAACATTTATACCAATACCGTCACTTCTTACAACTATAAAAGAGACAAGATATCTCTCACAAACACGTTATCCACAACTTTCACGATTAATAATGCACCAAACGACACATTGCGCAACTATACTATCGGAAACGATGAACTGCGTTTCCGAAGCAATTTCGGATTACAAGCCATAAAAAACTGGAATTATTCTTTGTCAACAGAATTCATCACATCAATGGGCAACAAATACATTGCAAATACAAACACAAAAAATTCTGCATTCCTGGCGCCTTACACAATCAACATTGGAATCGGTATGACATTTAACGCTAAACCAAAATTCAAAAAACCGAATCGCTCAATAGATTTAGCGCTATCGCTGGAGCCTTTATCTTTTAAATATATGTATAGCATAGATAAAGAAATTAATCTTGGAGCTTATTTCGAAAAAAACGAAGACGGCACTTTTAAACGCGTACTCAAGACTTTCGGATCGACCATCACAATGACCAATAACACAAGATTCAGCAAAAACGTCACATGGTATTCACGCTTGTATTATTTCACAAATTATGAACGTGTATTCGGCGAATTGGAAAACAAATTCGACATTGCCTTAAGTAAATATTTTTCCACAACGCTGCATGTGTTTCTGCGTTATGACGATGGAGTGACAAAGAAGAAAGATTCCGACACCTATTTACAGATCAACGAAGTGTTCTCGTTCGGATTCAGCTACAAATGGTAGTCCTTAAGAGAGAAAGCAACCTTTAACAAAAAATATTACAGGTATATATTGCCTATATATTTTTAATTATTACTTTTGCCCCCGAATTGCAAAGTAGAGTTTGCAATTTGAAGGTTATGGAAAATAATATTAGACATCAAGGGATCGTAGAAAAAGTCGAAAAGCATAAAGTGTTCGTCAGAATTGAACAACTAACGGCATGTAGCGCGTGTCATGCACGAACGGCATGTCTCGCTTCGGACAAAAAAGACAAGATCATTGAGGTTGACGACCCTTCGGGAGCGTACGCCGCAAGCGAGCAGGTCATTGTTTCTGTACGGTCGTCCGTCGGTTTCTTCGCCGTCCTCACAGCATTCGTCATACCGCTCGCCTGTGTTGTCATTGCCGTGATAATAGGGACGAATAAAAGCGGAAATGAAGGTATAGGCGGACTTGCGGGGCTACTCACTTTGATTCTTTATTATCTCATATTGTATATTTTCCGTGATAAAATGAGGAGAAAATTTGTATTCTCGCTGTCGAAAACTCAAAATACATGATCTTAGAAAAACAAATGTAACTAATTATAATAATGTATATAGCAATCATTCTTTTAGGGATTATAGGGGCTATAGCGGCTTTAATCCTGTTTGTATTATCCAAGAAATTCGAAGTAAAAGAAGATCCCCGCATTGCCCGGACGCTCGAAGCACTACCGGGCGCTAACTGCGGCGGATGCGGATATCCGGGATGTGGAGGCTTTGCAGTTGCCTGCGTTAACGCAGAATCTCTCGAAGGATTATCGTGCCCTGTCGGCGGAACCGAAGTAATGAAAAAAGTTGCATCTATCATAGGCAAAGACGCCGGCGATACTGTTCCGAAAATTGCGGTCGTACGCTGTAACGGGACATGCGAAGTCCGTCCGCGTATAAATAAATATGACGGCGCCCGCAATTGCGCCGTCGCATCGGCTCTCTACGGCGGCGAAACCGCTTGTTCGTTCGGATGTCTCGGATTAGGCGATTGCGTCAATGCCTGTACATTCGATGCCATACATATTAATCTAACAACCGGAATCGCCGAGGTGACGGAAGACAATTGCGCAGCATGCGGGGCATGCGTGAAGGCTTGTCCTGTAAAAATCATTGAGATGCGCAAAAAAGGCCCTAAATCACGCCGAATATTTGTTTCTTGTATGAACAGGGATAAAGGCGGAATCGCGCGCAAAGCCTGCGCCAATGCTTGCATCGGTTGTAGCAAATGTTTCAAGGAATGTTCTTTCGAGGCCATTACGATATCAAATAACCTGGCTTATATCGATGACACGAAATGCCGCCTGTGCCGCAAATGCACAGCAACATGTCCTACCGGCGCCATACACGAACTCAACTTCCCGCCACGCAAAACAATGCCGGCCGGCGGAACCGTCGCCACCGGCAAACCAACCGGTAAAATGCCTGCGGAAAAACAGCCGACAAACGAAATGCCTGCAGAAATGCAACCGGTGAGCGAAACACCGGCAAAAAAGCCATTTGTGAACGTTCTTCTTCCCGATAAAACCGAAGAACTTAAAATCCATCAACAACTAACCATTAACCATTAACCATTAACCATTAACCATTAATTATAAAATGCACACCTTTCGAATCGGAGGTATACATCCACCGGCAAACAAATTATCCGCAGGTCGACCGATAAAAACGATCATACCGCCTGCAGCGGTAATAATATCGTTAAGTCAACATATAGGCGCACCGGCAAAGGCTGTAGTTGCCAGGGGAGATAAAGTTAAGGTCGGCACACTGATCGGAAAAGCCGACGGATTCGTCTCGGCGAATATCCATTCGTCCGTATCCGGTACCGTTGCCAAGGTCGATAACATGATAGACGGCTCAGGCATATCTCGTCCCGCCATATATATTAATGTGGAAGGAGACGAATGGGAAGTGGATATAGACCGTAGCGAGACGCTTGTCAAAGAGTGCCGTCTTTCGTCCGCAGAAATCATAAAAAAAATAGAAGCTGCCGGCATCGTCGGCATGGGAGGAGCTACATTCCCTACCAAAATAAAACTTTCACCACCACCCGACAACAAAGCCGAAATACTTATCATAAATGCAGTGGAATGTGAGCCTTATCTGACAGCCGACCATTCGTTGATGCTCGAAAAAAGCGAACAAATCATGGTCGGTACAACCCTCCTTATGAAATCTATCAGCGTCGGTCGCGCCGTTATCGGAATCGAATGTAACAAACCCGATGCGATTGACCGAATGACCCGTCTTGCCTCAGAATATCATGGAATTGAAGTCATACCGCTAAAAATGCGATATCCGCAGGGGGGTGAAAAACAACTCATTGACGCTGTTATACGTCGTCAAGTGAAAAGCGGTGCGCTCCCCATTTCCGTTGGAGCGGTTGTTCAGAACGTTGGAACGGCCTTCGCCGTGTACGAAGCGGTTCAAAAGAACAAACCGCTCATCGAACGCGTGATAACGGTAACCGGTAAAAACATTGCCGAACCATCTAATTTCTTTGCCCGCATAGGAACTCCCGTGAGCATACTTATCAATGCCGCCGGAGGAATGCCGGAGAATACCGGCAAGATTATCGGCGGCGGACCGATGATGGGTAAGGCGATGATAAGCGCGAACGCGCCTGTCATGAAAGGAAGCTCCGGCATCCTTGTCCTGACAGAAGATGAATCCTTACGACGCCCGGCACACGACTGCATACGATGCGCCAAATGTGTAGCAGCCTGTCCGATGGGACTCGAACCGAGCCTGCTTATGAACCTCACGGAATATAAAATATGGGACGAAGCGGAAAAAAATTATATTATCGACTGCATTGATTGTGGCTCATGCAGCTATACATGTCCTGCAAATCGTCCTTTACTCGATTATATACGTCTGGGCAAAAACACCGTAATGGGAATCATCAGATCCCGAAAAAAATAATGTACCTATGGAAAAAATAATTATATCCCCTTCGCCTCATATACACAGCGGCGATTCAATAAGTAAAAATATGTACGGGGTGCTGACAGCGCTTATTCCGGCATTCGCAGTCTCGCTTTATTGCTTCGGCCTCGGCGCGCTGATCGTGACTTTCGTATCGGTTGCGTCGTGCGTCTTTTGCGAATATCTCATTCAGAAATTCCTTTTCGGAAAAAAGCCGACGATATACGATGGCTCCGCCATCATCACCGGCGTGTTACTTGCGTTTAACCTGCCCTCGAACTTACCCGTTTGGATCATCATTATCGGTGCATTTGTCGCTATCGGCATCGGGAAAATGTCGTTCGGCGGCCTCGGTAACAACATCTTTAACCCGGCGCTTATCGGCAGGGTGTTCCTGCTTATCTCATTCCCCGCACAAATGACGACATGGCCTGTGGCGGGCGCTTTTCCAATGACCTATCTCGATGCGCAGACAAGCGCTACGACACTTTCTCTGCTCCATTACAGCAGCGATTACGCCTCGATAGGGAACTCGGCTATCGGACTTACAAGCGGTAGCCTCGGAGAAATAAGCGAAATAGCCCTACTCTTAGGTCTCGCGTATCTGCTTTTCCGTAAAATAATTACATGGCACATACCGGCCTCCATACTCGGAACCGTAGCCGTTTTTACAGGCCTCCTTTTTGCCGGAAATATACTTTACGAACATTATACAACAGGAAATGCCGACATACAGGTATTAATGGATGCGGCAAAAATCTACAATCCGCTAATACACCTCACATCGGGAGGACTGATGCTTGGCGCCGTGTTCATGGCAACAGACTATGTCACATCGCCCATGAGCACAAAAGGCATGGTCGTATATGGTATCGGCATCGGCGTCATAACGGTCGTCATACGCGCATACGGAGCCTACCCCGAAGGGATGTCGTTCGCCATCCTGATCATGAACGCCCTGACGCCACTCATCAACACTTGTATCAAACCCAAACATTTCGGAGGAAAATAAGATGGAAAAACTGAAATCGACATTACCCAACATCTTGCTGTCGTTGACGGTCATATGCCTCATTGCAGGTATTGCATTATCAACCGCCAACAAATATACGGAAAGCGCAATTGCAGTATCAAAAGCGTCCGAACTTCAAAATGCAATAAAAAACGTAACGCCCGAATTTGACAATAACCCTACGGATGAACAATATAAAGCATCTGTGGCAGAGGGCGATTCTTTGACCATATATCCGGCAAAAAAAGACGGCAAACCCGTCGGTTGCGCCATAGAAAGCTATACAAAAAACGGATTCAGCGGGATGATACGCGTCATGGTAGGCTTCGATGCCGAAGGCAAACTATTTAACTATTCCGTCCTGGAACATAACGAAACGCCCGGCCTAGGGTCAAAGATGGAAGAATGGTTTCGGCAAGACAAAAAACGACAGAATATCATCGGATATAATATGGCGGAAAAACCGCTTCGGGTAACAAAAGACGGAGGCGATATCGATGCGATTACCGCGGCCACTATATCCTCGCGCGCGTTCCTCGACGCCGTAAACCTTGCCTACGCAGCGTACTCCGGAAATACCGACGCGATAAGCGGAGCTACCGGTCATACGGATACAACGAGCGGAGCCACCGACACGAATACGAACAATAAAACTGTTGATACGGATACAACGAGCGGAGCCACCGCCGGTGCTGATACAAATAACAGTAACGTCATTATCAAAACAAACCATTAATTAACTGCAAACCATCAAAATGAACTATCTAAAGACAATAAAAAACGGACTTATTGATGAAAATCCCACATTCGTCCTATTGTTGGGCATGTGTCCTACGCTTGCCACAACATCCTCCGCTATCAACGGAATGAGTATGGGTCTGGCGACAGCTTTTGTTCTCGTCTGTTCCAATATCGTGATATCGGCGATCAAAAACTTGATACCCGATCAGGTACGTATACCGGCATATATTGTCGTCATCGCTTCATTTGTTACCATACTGCAAATGTGTATGCAGGCGTTCCTGCCGGACTTATACAAAAGCCTCGGATTGTTCATCCCGCTTATCGTCGTAAACTGTATCGTTCTCGGACGCGCGGAAGCCTTCGCATCTAAAAACGGAATCATATCTTCCGGCGCCGACGGAACAGGCATGGGTTTAGGCTTTACCTTTGCGTTGACGCTACTCGGACTGTGCCGCGAACTCCTCGGAACGGGGAGAATATTCGGACTGACGATTTTCCCCGATAACTACGGCGCGCTGATTTTCGTCCTCGCACCCGGCGCCTTCATTGCATTAGGCTACCTTATTGCAGCGGCAAACAAACTGATGAAAAAGAATAGCTGACTAAATATAATAATTAAACGAATAAACAAATGGAATACATTATCATCTTCATCGCTGCGGTTTTTGTAAACAACATTGTATTGTCGCAATTCCTCGGTATCTGTCCGTTTCTTGGCGTATCGAAAAAAATCAGCGCGGCGACAGGTATGGGTATGGCCGTCATGTTCGTACTTACGATAGCGACCATCGTCACATTCCTCATTCAGAAATATGTACTTGATGCGTTCGGTCTCGAATATCTCCAGACAATCGTATTTATCCTCATTATCGCAGCATTAGTGCAAATGGTTGAAATTGTCCTCAAGAAAGTATCCCCCGCGCTCTATCAGGCGCTGGGCGTATTCCTCCCGCTTATAACGACTAACTGCGCCATCCTTGGGGTAGCCATACTCGTGATACAAAAAGAATACAACCTCATACAATCCATTGTTTACGCCATATCAACCGCCATAGGTTTCGCTCTGGCGCTGATCATATTCGCCGGAATACGCGAACAGTTGGCTCGGACAAAGGTCCCCGCAGCAATGCAGGGTATACCCATCGCCCTTATAACGGCAGGTCTACTGGCAATGGCATTCATGGGATTTTCGGGTGTTGTTTAAAAAGAGATGATCATTTATAAATTTTATAACTATGAAAAAGAAAATTTTAGTAACAGGCGGCGCCGGATACATCGGTTCGCATACTACCGTAGAACTGCAGAATGCCGGATACGAAGTAGTCATCATAGACAATCTGTCTAATTCAAACGCTAATGTAATCGACGGAATCGAAAAAATAACCGGTATACGCCCCGTTTTCTCTGTGACGGACTGCAACGACAAAGAAGGCGTCGAAAAAGTCATGACCGACAATTCCGGAATTGTCGGGATCATCCATTTTGCAGCAAGCAAAGCGGTTGGCGAATCGGTACAAAAACCGTTGCTATACTATCGCAACAACCTCGTTTCGCTTATTAACCTGCTCGAGCTGATGCCACAACATGGCATCAGGGGAATTGTATTTTCTTCGTCGTGCACGGTTTACGGCCAGCCCGACATACTGCCTGTTACGGAAGACGCGCCGATCAAAACGGCGTTATCGCCCTACGGCAATACCAAACAAATAAACGAAGAAATCATACGCGACACGATCTACGCCGGCGTACCTTTCAAAAGTATCATTCTGCGATATTTCAATCCGATCGGAGCACATCCGTCGGCGGAAATCGGCGAACTCCCTATCGGAGTACCTCAGAACCTTGTGCCGTTCCTCACACAGACAGCAGCAGGCATCCGTACGGAACTGAGCGTCTTCGGTGATGACTACGATACACCCGACGGCTCATGCATACGCGATTATATCAACGTGGTAGACCTGGCAAAAGCTCACGTAGTAGCAATCGATCGCATGCTTAACGACAAGTCGGAAGAAAATCTTGAAATATTCAATCTCGGTACAGGAAGAGGCGTCTCCGTACTCGAACTGATAAACACCTTCGAGCGAGTGACCGGCGTAAAGGTCCCCCACAAGATCACAGGCCGCCGCGAAGGCGATATCGAAAAGGTATGGGCCGAACCGAAACACGCAAACGATGTACTCGGCTGGAAAGCCCAAGAGTCACTCGACGACACCCTCCGTTCCGCATGGAAATGGCAGCAAAAATTAGTAACACATTAAATATAAAACCCTGCCACCATATAGCGTTGGTGTTCATAGTAAAAGTTTATATGCATTATTGGAAAAAGTACAATGATGAAACAACTCTTAATCATCGTAATTATCCTGTTATTGTTTTCGTTTTCTGTCAACTGTCAGGAAAATAAAGCAATGAATCCGGCTGTGATAGACGTAGAAAGCGGTCTGAAAAATCTTTCCCGATTAAAAGTTTCTGATCTCGGCAAAACGATCCGTTACATTCCGTTAGAAACGCCGGATGATGGTTTGATAGGTAGAAATCCGGTAGTCAAAGTGTTAAAAAATTATATTGTAGTTGAATATGGCCGCCTTCCTTCGCCGGACGTCTGCCTGTTATTCAGCAAAAAAGACGGACGCTTTATCGCTAAAATCGGACACGCCGGGCAAGATCCGACGGCATATACCAATTGCTTCAGCTGGACGGACGAAAAAGAGGAATTTTTGTATTTTGAACGTAAACCTAACCAGTTAATAAAATACGATATGAAAGGAAATTTTTGCGGCAAAATAGAGTTCTCTTCTTCCGGATTGGCATCTTATTATTTAATAACAGATTCGAAAATTATCGGATATTTTGACGCTTTTAACATGCTAAACATATCTTCGGGTCAATATTCTCTGGGGATTTTTGAAAAAGACGGCAGTTTGAAAGATACAGTACCTTCTTTTTTTCCATATGCAACACCACTTACAGATGATATATTTCAAATCAATCTTATGCATGGAAAATCTTTGTATAACAGTTATGGAAGCTGGATACGTGCAGGCGTTTTCATTTTTGAATACACCCCAACAAGACAGGTAAGACAAGTCAATGCTCTACATGCTGCAAGAATATGGAAAAACAACGAAAACACTCGCTATAAACAGGATTTTGTAGATACAATCTATACGGTTTCCGGAAGTAAACTTATTCCGTCTATTGTTTTCAATACGGGACAATACCATTGGCCGGTACAGGAAAGAAGAAGTGAAAAGAATAACAGTGAGCGGATTTTTATTGCAGATATTTCTGAAAATAATAGTTTAATTTTCTTTCAATGCATCAAGGGAATGTTTCTCCGGGGAGAGGGGCATGTTTTGTATAATGGCCTGTATAACAAGAAAACAGGTAAAACAAAACTCAGCAACAACAAAGAGGGCATTGAAGATGATTTGACTCATTTTATGCCGTTTAAACCTTTAGGAATGAGTACTTCGGGCGAGTTCGTTTCGCTTGTTGAAGTTTGGGATGTGATGGAGTGGTTGGAAAAGCATCCCGAAGCAAAGGATAATAAAAATCTTTCGTTTCTTAAAGATTTGGATGAAGAGATGAATCCGATTGTAATACTGATAGAATAATAAGACTTACCCAAATTTCCCTCCACATTGATGCCGGCAAATATACATGAAACTTTCGACATTCCACTCAGACCGGCAAAAATGTCTTGCAAAATTTACATAGTAAAGGTATGTTTTTTTGTTATCCAAAGTAAAATCACTATTTTCGCAGAAATTATCAATAATATGACAGATGGAACAGCGGATAAATAGACTGAAAGTAGTGTTAGTAGAACGCAATAAAACAGGTAAATGGCTGGCGGAAACGCTAAATATGAACCCTGCCTCCATATCGCGTTGGTGTTCCAACAAAACGCAACCTTCGCTGGATACGCTATCTGAAATTGCTAAAGTTTTGGATGTTGATATACGAGATTTACTTGTCCCAACTAAAAAAAGAAAATACAAATGAAATTCAATACCATACTCGATCAATACCGGCGCGGAGCCCTTTCCGAACACGACAAAGGAACACGCTTTGAACGCCTGATGCAACTCTATCTTCAGACAGAACCGTATTATGCTTCACGTTTCCGTAAGGTTTGGATGTGGGATGAATTCCCATTCCGTAAGGATTTGGGCGGTCAAGATACGGGCATTGACCTGGTGGCACAAACCACTCACGATACATATTGGGCTATCCAATGCAAATGCTATCAGGAATCGGCTGTCATTGACAAAGCAGAGGTAGACAGCTTCCTGACTGCCGCAGGACGCTCGTTTATGGACGATAACGGTATGACCACGCGCTTTGAGCACTGTCTTTGGATTTCAACGACCAACAATTGGGGTGGCAATGCCGAACAGACAATCCGCAACCATACGCCTGCCGTTTCACGCATCTCGCTTTATCATTTGCAAAATAGCAATGTTGATTGGGATAAACTTACGCAAGGACTGAGTGGCGAACAATCCCGGAAGCCAAAACACCAGACCAGGGAACATCAGCAGAAAGCCCTTGATGCAGCAGTGTCATACTATCAAACCGCCGACCGTGGCAAATTGATTATGGCTTGCGGTACGGGTAAAACGTTTACTTCGCTTCGCATTGCCGAACAACTTACAAATAATGAAGGACTTGTCCTGTTTTTAGTCCCGTCGATTGCTTTGTTAGGGCAAACGCTGGAAGAATGGACAGCAAATGCTTCTCAACCTGTAAATGCCATTTGTATCTGCTCCGACCCTGATGTAAGCAAACGCAAGGACAAAAATGAAGATTTGGACGGCTTCAGCGTAGTGGACTTGGCTTTGCCCGCCTCGACGGATGTTTCGGTTATACTTAAACAGTTGAAACAAGCCTCTGATAACACCGGAATGACAGTCGTTTTTTCAACCTACCAATCCATTGACGTAATCGCCAAAACGCAAAAATTGTTGATCCCATCCCCCATTTTCGACCTTATTATCTGCGACGAAGCCCACCGTACAACAGGCGTAACGCTTTCCAACGAAGACGAATCGGCGTTTGTGAAAGTCCACAACAACGATTTCATTGCAGGCAAAAAACGG
>JAIRMH010000058.1 GCA_031258835.1 Tannerella sp. | reverse complement strand
GTACACCGCAGGAATGATCCGTCCTGCAGGTAGAAGGACGACAGCCGGGTACTGTTGCTTTGCGTTCCGCCGCGCGAGGCCCGGTAGACCAGCCCGTTGCCCGGATGCTGTTCGTCCCGGTAGCGTTGCGCCACGTCTTTATAATTGTTGCCCGAACCTTCCATATTATATATGTAGTAATCCTGTCCGTCGAGTACCATGTTGCCCTGCGAACCGTTGAAAGAGGCCGAAAGGTCGAACGCCCTGTAATTGCCGGTCAGATTGAAAGCATAGATGAAGTCTGGGTGCGGAGAGCCGATGATTTCCTTGTCTTCGTCGGAAACGATGCCGTCGCCGTTCGTATCGTGGAAATACAGGTCGCCCGGCATGAGCTTGGCAGTTTGGGCTACCGAACGTGGAGGCCCTTTGATTTTATATCCGCCAGTGAATGTCCGGGTCGACGAATCATAGTGCGCATCGTCTTCGGCCAGATTCGCCATGTCCGACTCCCGCACCATACCGGCCACTTTGAATCCGTAAAACATGCCGATGGGATCGCCCTCCTGGGTGATATGCGTCATATAGGAACGTTCCGCACCGTTGGTCAGGATGGTGCCGGCTTGACCGAGATCAAGTACCTTATTGCGGTTTACTCCTATATTGCCGCTCAACTTGAGGGAGAAAACTTCGGTAGAGACCACCCATCCGTCCACCTGTACATCCACACCGCGGTTGCGGATCTTTGAATCCGGCAGGTTGGTAAGATAGCTTGTACTGCCGGAAATAGCCGAGATGGACTGATTGAACAGCAGGTTGAAGGTCTGGCTGTCGTAATAGTTGGCGATCAGCGAAAGGCGTCCGTCGAAGAGGCTGAGATCGAATCCTGCGTTGAACTGCGAGGTCGATTCCCATCCCAGTCCGCTGTCTTTGAAAGCTTCGGGATACATAGCCGTCAGCACCGTGCTGCTACCGGAAGGAACGCCGGCGGGCGAACTCATCACCTGCGTATGATTATAGTTGCCGATACTATTGTTGCCGCTTAGCCCCCAACTGGCGCGCAATTTAAGGGACGACGACGCGCCCAGAGCCTTTTTATAAAAGTCTTCTTCCGAAACTGTCCATCCTCCCGATACGGAGGGGAAATATCCCCAGCGGTTTAATGGCCCGAAAAGCGACGATCCGTCGCTACGAAACGAAGCCGACACGAAATAACGGCTCCTGAAGCCGTAATGCAGCTGGGCAAATCCGGAGGCCATTGTCCAGACCGACTTGCGGGTGTTGCCGGTAACAGTTACGTCGCTGGCGCTGGCTCCGTGACCGGTGATTTCGATAATGTGGTCGTCTTGATAGCCTGTTCCTTTCGCTTCGAGTACGTCCAGTTTATTTTTCTGGACGGCGACGCCAGCCACGCTTTGCAAGGAGTGTTCGCCCAATTGCATGGTATGGTTCAGTGTAAATTCGCCCAGGTAGTCGATCATGTTATACGCTTGGGCAATTGAATTTGCGGCAGCCTGCGCCGCGGTAGAATACGGCTTGTCTACGCCACTTGTCAGGCTTGTCGGACGGTAAAAGTCGTACTTTTCGCTGTAAGTATACATGCCGAGGTCAGCCCTTGCCGTGAGACCATCGAGAAGCTCGTACGTTCCGTACATATTGCCGGTAGTGCGCGCTCCGGTGCGGCGTATAATCGTTTCGGTTGCCATTGCCACAGGATTGTCGATATTGTTTTGAAATGCATATTCGCTGGCATACGACGCCATTTCGTACTTGGAGAGCGAGCCGTCTTCGTTGTAGCTCTTGAAAATGGGGAGATAGACCAGCGCCGCCAGTATAGGTCCCTGATGGAAGCGTCCTTCCTGCACTTCCCGGTTGTTGTTGGTCGTCAGCGCGAAATTTGCGCCCGTCCTGAAGCGTTTACTAACATCAAGATCGATGTTGCTGCGAAGGTTGATGCGATCCTGCTTTGTAGATACGATGATGCCTTCCATTGCCTGATATGCACCGCTAAGGTTGTAACGTACACCCTCTTTCCCGCCGGAGATGTTCAGATGAACGCGGTCGCCCTGGGCTGTCCGGTAGAGTTCGTCCTGCCAGTCGGTGTCGTAAGTCATTTTTTTCATCGTCTGCGTCTCAAAGTCGTACATCCATTCGGGGATGTTGGCCGTACTGCTGTTACTCCCGATTTTCCGCGTACGCTCGTCGTTCGTGTCGCTTTTGTAGGAATCGTCCCATGTCTTGCCGGCGTTGACAAGCAGATCGCGGTAGGCATTATTGTGGCCGTCAACAAACAATTCGACAAATTCCTGCGCGTTGAGCATGGCTATTTTCCGGCTCAACTGCCCAACCGTGTGCTGGTAATTCACGTCTACTTTTGTTTTGCCCTGCTTGCCGCGCTTCGTAGAAATCATCACCACGCCTCCTGCCGCGCGCGAGCCGTAGATGGCTGCCGAAGCCGCATCTTTAAGGATTTCTACGGATTCGATATCTTCCGGACTGATGAAAATATCTTCATTCGACGGATAACCGTCTATCACATACAATGGATCGGAGGAGGCATTGACCGATACGGTACCTCTCACGCGAACCTTCGTACTGTTATAAGGCGCACCGCTCACTTGCGAGATTTGCACGCCCGCAACTTTTCCAACCAAACTTTGCCCCAGCGACGGCGTCGTCAGATTCAACTCCTGATTTTTTACGCTCGACACCGCTCCTGTAAGGTGCGACTTGCGGATGGTTTGATAACCCACTACCACCACCTCATCGAGTGTCTGCCGGTCTTCCTCCATGATAATATTCAATACCTTTTCGCCGCCAACCGTAACAGACTTCGTTACATAGCCGATATACGAAAACTTCAACTCATCTCCGGAATTTACTCGAATACTGAAATTACCATTCACATCGCTTGTTACGCCCGATATGCTCCCTTGTACAACAATATTTACGCCGACCAAAGGCTCGCCGTTTTTGTCGGTCACCGTTCCCGACAAATTTACCGGATTTTGTTCCGATTGCACCTCCATTTTACCGGCATCGCCCGCCATGACAAAATTTGCCATATTCGTCAAACAGAATACTATGCAAAACATTGTAAATTGCAAACTCATCTTTTTTCTTTTTTGAATTACCATTTTTATATAATATTAAAGTTGAAATTCGGGAATGTTATTTGAGCGCAAAAGTAAAGGCGTATTGTTATAATGTGGTTGCGCTTTTGTTGTATTTTTGTTAATTCTGATATTCCCTAGAGAATCTAACATCCGAAAACAATTCAAGGCTTTTCAGCCCCTTCTTTTTCACCTCCAAATTCTATCCGTCGTACACGCTAATCACTCCAAAAAAAAAGTCGCATTGAATCAACGTAATCTTTTTTGGAAAACTTTTCAAATATGTCAAAAATATATTCCACTATTTATCAGGTATTTATAAAAAAATATCCGATAACTTTTGAACATATTCTATTTTTATTCTTAAAAAATTTGGATAAGTCGAAAACTCTCCATAAACTTGCAGCATAAAATCAAATACTTAATAAATTATCATTACAATGAACGAAAAAATTTATTCTTTCGATGAGGCGTATAAAGCATCTCTAAACTATTTTGCGGGAGATGCGCTTGCCGCTAAAGTATGGGTGAACAAATATGCTCTTAAAGACGGTTTTGGAAACATTTACGAAAAAACGCCTGTGGATATGCACCGGCGTCTCGCCAAGGAAATAAACCGCATTGAAAACAAATATCCCAATCCGCTTTCCGAGCAGGAATTGTTCGATTTGTTCGACAAATTCAAATACATCATTCCGCAGGGCAGCCCGATGAGCGGCATCGGGAACAACCACCAGATATCATCTTTATCAAACTGTTTTGTTATCGGTCTTGACGGCCATGCCGATTCTTACGGCGCCGTGATACGTATCGACGAAGAACAGGTACAGTTAATGAAACGCCGTGGCGGTGTAGGGCACGACCTGTCGCATATACGTCCGAAAGATTCCGTTGTGAAAAATTCCGCCCTCACATCAACCGGTCTGGCGCCTTTCATGGAACGCTATTCCAATTCCACCCGCGAAGTTGCACAGGAAGGGCGGCGTGGCGCGTTGATGCTTAGCGTATCTATCAAGCACCCTGATTCCGAAGCTTTCATAGATGCAAAAATGACAGAAGGGAAAGTGACGGGAGCAAATGTTTCAGTCCGGATTGATGATGCATTCATGGAAGCGGCGATTAACGAAACGCCTTATATACAGCAATATCCGATAGATGCAGACATACCTTTGGTAAAAAAGGAGATAAATGCGACGCAACTCTGGAAAAAAATCATTCATAATGCATGGAAGTCTGCCGAACCGGGCGTTTTATTCTGGGATACCATCATTAAAGATTCTGTTCCCGACTGTTATGCCGATCTTGGTTTCAAGACCGTTTCGACAAATCCCTGCGGCGAAATCCCGCTTTGTCCCTACGACAGTTGCCGACTGCTGGCGATAAACCTTTATTCATACGTAATCAAGCCGTTTACCCCGGACGCATATTTCGATTTCGAGCTTTTCCGCAAACATGCGGCACTGGCGCAACGGATAATGGATGATATCATAGACCTCGAAGCGGAAAAAATAGAAAAGATACTTTCCAAAATCAATTCCGACCCCGAATCGGAAGAAATCAAACATACGGAACGCCACCTGTGGGAAAAAATCCGAACCAAAACGCTTCTGGGACGACGCACCGGCGTCGGCATTACTGCCGAAGGTGATATGCTCGCAGCGTTAAACCTGCGTTATGGAACTGTAGAAGCAACCGATTTCGCCGAAAAAGTGCAACAAATATTAGCCCTTGCTGCTTATGGCTCATCCGTCAGAATGGCAAAAGAACGCGGAGCTTTCGGTGTTTATGACGCAAAACGCGAAGAAAATAATCCGTTTATCAACAGACTTCGCGAAGTCGATCCGGATTTATACAAAGATATGACAGCCTACGGACGCCGCAACATAGCTTGCCTGACCATCGCACCTACGGGAACGACAAGTCTTATGACGCAAACGACATCGGGCATAGAACCGGTTTTCCTTCCCGTATATAAACGTCGTCGAAAAGTCAATCCGAACGACCCTAACGCACGCGTGGATTTTGTAGATGAAACCGGCGATGCCTTCGAAGAATATACCGTCTTTCACCATAAATTTGTGACGTGGATGACCGCTAACGGATATTCGCCCGTAAAAAAATACACCGAAGATGAGATTAACGACATGCTGCAACAATCACCATACTACAAAGCATCATCAAACGATATCGACTGGCTGCAAAAAGTAAGTATGCAGGGACGTATCCAGAAATGGGTAGACCACTCCATCAGCGTAACGATAAACCTGCCTAATGAAGCGACGGAAGAACTTGTAAACAAACTCTATATTCAGGCATGGGAATGTGGATGCAAAGGTTGTACGGTTTATCGCGATGGTTCCCGTACCGGAGTTCTCGTATCGGTAGAAGATAAAAAGAAAAAGAAAGATCCTAATTGCATGGAACCGCCTATCATCATGGCAAAGCGTCCGCGCGAACTCGAAGCGGATGTCGTTAAATTCCAGAACAACAAAGATAAATGGATTGCTTTCGTCGGATTACTAAACGGTCGCCCATATGAAATATTTACCGGCTTCGCCGACGACGAAGAAGGTATTATGCTTCCTAAAAATGTATCGAAAGGTTCTATCATAAAAAGCTATGACGAAAGCGGAAGAAAACATTATGATTTCCAGTTCAAAAACAAACGCGGATATAAACTGACAATCGAAGGCCTTGACGGTAAATTCAACCCTGAATTCTGGAACTATGCAAAACTGATATCCGGAGTATTACGCTACGGAATGCCTATCGATCAGGTAATCAAACTTGTACAGGGAATGGAACTCAACGACGAAAGTATCAATACATGGAAAAACGGCGTCGAACGGGCATTGAAAAAGTATCTTCCCGACGGGTCCGAAGCAAAAGGACTAAAATGTCCGAACTGCGGTTCCGAAACGTTGATTTACCAGGAAGGATGCCTTATGTGTAAAAACTGTGGCGCCTCAAAATGCAATTAAGATATTCGCATGAGGCTTCTACATTCTTTCTGTTTTTCCTTTATTAATTTTGTCTGACATTTTTATTTAACGCATCAACGATCATCCTTTCTCGGTTTTTTTTCGGTATTTATTCAGTAAACGATTATGATAAAAATTACATTTAATATAAAGTATAACACAAATTGGGGACAACGTATTTTTATCGTCGGTTCATGTGAAGAACTCGGAGCAAACATCATTCATGCAGCAAAAAAGATGCGTTATCATAACGACGGTGAATGGAGACTGACTATTTTTGCCCCCGATTCGACAAGAAAGATAGATTACAAATATATTGTAGAAGATAAAAACGACATACGGACGCCGGAAAACCGTTTCCATCACGCGACGTTCGAACACGACTGCGATTCTTATGTGCTACACGACTATTGGCTATCCGAACCCGAAAACAGAACGTTTTATACGTCTGCATTCACGAAAAATCTTTTCGTGCGACATGACACAAAAAATGCAGAAAACAAAACAGACACTGCAAAAAAAAACAATCACATAATTATACGTCTGTCAGCCCCTCAAACCAGACCGGAACAGGTAGTAGCTATCACGGGAAACCAAAATCACCTCGGCAACTGGAATCTCGAAAACGCCCCGCACATGTCCGCCGATAATTTCCCGCAATGGGAGATACGGTTTAATACCGATGACATTTCTTTTCCCATGGAATATAAATTCATCGTTCTGGAAAACGATACTAACCGCTTATGCTATTGGGAAACAGGCGAAAACCGCATCATCCGCCATTCCGCCACAGATAATGATGACGAAAACTGCATCATCCGCCAATTTCCTGAAGAAAAAAGACGCTGTTCGGTTATTAACGACTATCCGCTACGAACGCCGGAACGCTCATGGAAAGCCTGCGGAACTGTCATCCCGGTCTTTTCCCTTCGTTCGGAAGACAGTTTCGGCATCGGTGACATCGGCGATATCAAAAAACTTATCGACTGGACAAAAAAGACCGGGCAACACCTCATTCAGGTTCTTCCGATGAACGACACTACCTGTTCGCATACATGGAAAGATTCATATCCATACAGCGCCATCTCAATATATGCGCTTCATCCGCTTTATATAAACATTCCTATGCTCGGAAGCCTGAATGACAAAAAGAAGATGACATTTTTCAACGAAATGCAAAAAAAACTCAACGCAAGAGAAACCGTTGATTACCCATCGGCAGAAAAAATTAAAACATCCTACTACCGCGAATATTTCCGGCAGGAAAAGGAACATATCCTAAGAGACATTGATTTTAAGACATTTATCACTCAAAACAAAGAATGGTTGATTCCTTATGCCGCTTTCTCGTATCTGCGCGACAAAAATAACACGGCAGACTTCTCCGATTGGGGAGAATATGCACAATACGAACGCAAAAAAGTTGAAAATCTTTGTCACCCTGACAATGAAGCATATGATGAATTTTTATACCTGTTTTTTATTCAATATACGCTACATTCACAATTTGAATCCATCGCCGCATATGCCCGCCAAAACGCAGTCGTACTGAAGGGCGATTTGCCGATCGGAATAAACCGCAAAAGCGTTGAAGCATGGACAGAACCCAACTATTTTAACATGCTGCAACAAACAGGCGCTCCGCCGGACGACTTTTCCGACACCGGGCAAAACTGGTCGTTTCCTACTTATAACTGGGATGTCATGGAAAAAGACGGATTTTCGTGGTGGAAAAAACGCTTTAACAAACTTAACCTTTATTTCGACTGTTTCCGGATTGACCATATCCTCGGTTTTTTCAGAATATGGGAAATACCTTTAAATTATATTGAAGGTCTGTGCGGACATTTCAGGCCAGCCCTCCCTCTATCGTGTGAAGAAATAGAAAAGTACGGACTCGTATTCGACGAACGATGGACAAAACCTTGTATTCACACCCATTTTCTTCCCTGTATTTTCGGGGAAAACAAAAATTCGGCACAATATGAAACTCCTGAATCATTGCATTTTATATCTGACAATTACGGAGAAACGGTCGACAACGAGCTATACGGATATCTCCGTCATATAGACGCAGAGCGTCTGACACTTAACGAGTTTTGTTCGACGCAAAGGAAAATAAAAAAACTTTTCGAAGGAAGCAACGACCGAAAATCTCAAATCATCAGAGACGGATTAATGCATATAGCTAACGAAACGCTATTCATAGAAGACCCTTATGACACAAAATGCTACCATCCGCGCATATCAGCCTATAAATCATATGTATACCGTGAACTGTCGAACGAGAATCGCCGCGCTTTCGACCGGATATACCATGATTTTTATTTCCTGCGACACAACCATTTTTGGAAAGAGACCGCATTAAACCGCCTTACCCCTCTGATAAACAGTACCGATATGCTTGTTTGCGGCGAAGACCTCGGCATGATACCCGCTTCCGTTCACGAAGTAATGAACAGACTACAGATCTTTACCCTCGAAATAGAACGCATGCCAAAAACGCTGCACACCGAATTTGCCGACCTCAAAACGCTTCCGTATAATTCAGTCTGCACAACTTCGACGCACGACATAAACCCTTTACGCGCATGGTGGAAAGAAGACAGAAAAAAAACGCAAAGGTATTACAACAACATACTGCAACACGACGGGGAAGCCCCTGAGGAATGTTCGCCTGAAATAGCGGAACAAATCATACGAAACCATCTGCAATCACCCTCCATGTTAACCGTTATCCCTCTGCAGGACTGGTTTGCCGTAGACGAACAAATAAAACGCCGGGACGCAGATAACGAACGAATCAATATTCCGTCTGACCCCAATAACTATTGGTGTTACCGCATGCACATAACGCTTGAAGCGTTATTACGTGCAAACAACTTCAATACGAAAATCCGAAATCTTATCACCGACAGCAAACGATAACCGCACCAGGCCTCCACTCCTGCGAATCCGGCCAATTTAAATATTATATGCCGTCATCTCGATTTCTGAACAGTCGCCGGATTTACATTCGGCGACAGAGAAGGCGTCGCCTGTGCAGCGACCCCGTCCTTGCCGGACATCGTGCACGAACCGTTGAGTTTTGCTCCCGGCTCTATCTCAAGCGTCTGAATAAAAATATCGCCCTTAATGACGGCAGACGATTTCAGGACAAGGCGTTCACGCGCACGTATAGAACCTTCGACACTACCGAAAATCTCCGCATTATCCGTCAGAATATTGCCTTTGACATAGCCTTTAGGCCCTATAACAATTTTACCTTTACAATTGATTTCGCCTTCCACACGTCCATCAAGGCGAAAATCCGACTCCGCAACTATTGCACCTGTCAACACAGTACCGGTGGCTAATACATTATGCAGTCCACCGCAAGGATCTTCATTTATTTTTCCCATGACACAAAAATTATATGTTTTGACGCAAAGATAAAGCAAACTAAACGGAATACAAAATAAGTTCTTCTATTTTTTATCGTCATAGCGCAATTCGTCTTCAATTTCTGTAGAAAACAACAAAAAACCGATACTATATATAGGCCACAACTAAACCCACCCGTAAAACAGCGAGGCGGGAATGGCGCCGGTTACAATCATTTTCAAAAAAAATATGCTGCAATCTTGCATTATTTTGAATCAAAACTTTTATATTTGCACGCGATTTCCATTTTATGGGTCGTTCATTTTACGGGGTATTAGCTCATCCGGCTAGAGCGTTAGACTGGCAGTCTAAAGGTGATCGGTTCGAGTCCGATATACTCCACACAACGCAAAAACCCTCTTAAACGGGGGTTTTACCTTTCAAAAACCCCCGTTTATTCCGTTAAAATGCAGCCCGGTTTTGGTAAAATACATGAATAAATTTGCTATATTTGCCGATAAAAATTACAAATAAATTACAAAGATATGGCAACATTTAAGGCAGTCATTCGGACTAAAATACTTTCGCTTAATGATCGATCATTTTGCTGGCGTCGGCAAAATGATCTTTATCTTTTCCGGAGGCTTTTAACACACGGTTTTATGGTTATTTGTTTCCCTTGCGTTATCTTTGCCAAACCGTCGCTTCCATCTGAAAAATCCGACAACGAACGCGACATGGAAAATTTACAAACAGACTGGATGAACATAGGAAAATACATTCATAATGCCTGCGAAAAATTCAAAACGGAACATCAGTAAGCAAAACACGTCAGGTCGTCAAACCCAATCTGTAGGGATCATGACGACTACTTTTCAGTGACCGATACCACCTCCCGAAACACTGCAAGGTTTTGAAGATGTCGTTTCCGAAGTCGCATCATTGAGTATAATGTTCCGCTTTAAATCGTAATACATCAATCGGGTATTATCGCTTTCATCTTTTGAAGATATATATTGAAATTCATTTTTAAGATAAAA
>JAIRMH010000014.1 GCA_031258835.1 Tannerella sp. | reverse complement strand
GATAATCCGGTAAAGAAATTTTCCATCGTAGACGTCCGCTGTCGTGACAACTACGGTCGTCAGTTCATCGTAGAGATGCAGATGGAGTGGAGCAGTTTCTTCTGCAGTCGCCTGCTGTTCAACACCTCCAAAGCCTATGTTCGCCAGTTGCGTCGCGGCGAGAATTTCCGTGAATTACAGCCCGTCTACGGACTGGGCATCATCAACGAAGATTTCGACGGTGAGACGTCGGAGTTTTATCACCATTACCAGATCACAAACCGTCAGAACACCCGCGAAGTGATAAAAGGGATGGAGCTTGTGCTGGTAGAGTTGCCAAAATTCCAGCCAAAAAAATGGTCAGACCGGAAGATGGCTGTACTGTGGCTGCGATTTCTGAAAGAAGTTGAAGACCGGACGAAAGACGTATCGGAAGATCTGCTTTCCAATAAAGACATTCGCAAGGCATTAGACATCTGCGAGGAGAGCTGTTTTACGGATGAAGAGATGAATATCTACGAACACTACTGGGATGCTATCAGCACGGAAAAAGCCGCTCTATCCACCAGTCACGAGGAAGGGAAAGCAGAAGGAATAGCAGAAGGTGAAGTCATCGGATTAGCAAAAGGAAAAGCAGAAGGGAAAGCGGAAGGTGAAGTCATCGGATTAGCAAAAGGAAAAGCAGAAGGAAAAGCGGAAGGAAAAGCGGAAGGAAAAGCGGAAGGATTAGTGGAAGGCGAAGTTATCGGAAAAGCAAAAGGATTAGCGGAAACGGCCATCCGTTGTGCCGAAAGGGGCATGTCGGTGGAAGAAATTGCCGAACTGACGGCGCTCTCTGTTGACGAAATCCGCATGATTCTGAAGCAAAACAACCTTTAAATCCCCGGATCGTTGCATTTGATGGTTGAATCTGCGCCCGGTAAATTTTATCTCTTGTGCTTGGAATACCCAAGTTTTTCATGTAATTTTGCCTGGAAAAATAATTAAGCATATTCAGTACATGATAATAACGATTATCCCGCCTGTTGTGATTATGCCGGCAATATTGTTGATCGCAGGAGACTGCTTCGACGGAGATCGTTCGCAGATGGATATAATTACTACTATTAAAGGAGTTAAAACTAAAAAGATATCGGATGAAGAAAATTAAAATTTCACTACTCGGCAAAGTAGCCCTTGCAATAGGGTTGGGCATCGTATTTGGGCAGTTTCTTCCGGAAAGTATTGCACGTGTATTTGTGACGTTCAATTCGCTCTTCGGTGAATTTCTAAAGTTTGTCATTCCGTTAATTATATGCGGGCTTGTAGCGCCTGCTATCGGCGACTTGGGGAAAGGCGCCGGCAAACTGCTCATCCTAACAGCTGTCATTGCATACGGGTCGACACTTTTTTCGGGGTTCTTCACTTGTCTGAGTGGATTGGCAGTGCTTCCGCAAATTATTACATCGAACACAGAACTATCCGTCATGCAGAATCCCGAAGAGATGATGCTTCGTCCGTTTTTTACGGTCGGGATGCCACCGGTGATGGATGTGATGACAGCGCTGCTGCTCGCTTTCGTGTTCGGTATCGGATTAACGCTCATCAACGGCACAACGCTGCAAAACGCTTTTGTCGAGTTCCGCGACATTATTGTGCGGCTTATTGAATCCATTATCATTCCGCTACTGCCCATTCATATTTTCGGGTTGTTTCTGAATATGACGCTTAGCGGACAGGTGGCTACTATCCTGTTGATGTTCTTGAAAGTGATTTTGTTCATTTTTGTGTTGCACATATTGCTGTTGCTTATACAGTTTACCATTGCCGGTATTGTCGGGCATAAGAATCCGTTCAAGTTACTGAAAAACATGATGCCTGCGTATGCGACGGCGCTGGGTACGCAATCGTCGGCTGCGACCATCCCCGTCACACTGCAACAAACGCTTAAAAACGACGTGCGGGAGGCGATTGCCGTTTTCGTCGTACCACTTTGCGCTACGATTCATCTGGCGGGGAGTACGATGAAGATTGTCGCCTGCGCGATGGCCGTCATGCTGATAGCAGACATGCCGGTTTCGTTAGTAGAGCTTAGCGGGTTTATTTGTATGTTAGGCATTACGATGGTTGCCGCTCCGGGTGTGCCGGGAGGCGCTATCATGGCGGCGATAGGCGTACTCGAAAGCATGCTGGGATTCGATGAGACGCTTCAGGCGCTGATGATTGCACTCTACATCGCCATGGATAGTTTCGGCACGGCATGCAACGTAACAGGCGATGGCGCTATCGCAGTAATCGTCAATAGAATATCTGCAAAGGGAAGTCAAAATTAAACGATAATATAAAAAAAACATAACATGGGACATTTACCGGATTTTATACAAGACCTTGCTTTGATCCTGATTTCTGCCGGCATCATTACGATATTGTTTAAATGGCTGAAACAGCCTGTTGTGTTGGGGTATATTGTCGCCGGATTTATTGCAAGCCCTCAAATTAACGAGCTTTTGATTCTCTTAGCAAAAGAACTTTTCGCCGGACATAGCGATAAGATTGTTTTTTATCTGGAAAAATTCCCGTCGGTAAGGGATATGGAAAATATTTCTACATGGGCGGATATCGGAGTGATCTTTTTATTGTTTGCATTAGGTCTGGATTTCAGCTTTAAAAAGTTATTGAAGGTTGGCGCGACAGCTTCGATAGCTACTTTTATTAATATGGGGTTCATGATTATTATCGGATATGGCGTAGGAAAATTTCTTGGCTGGAGCGATATGGACAGCATGTTTTTGGGAGGGATGCTCTCCATGTCGTCCACGACGATTATCATCAAAGCGTTTATAGATATGGATATTCAGAAAACGAAGTTTGCCAATATCGTTTTCGGCATGCTTATCGTGGAAGATCTGGCAGCAATCATCATGATGGCGCTCCTGTCGACAATTGCCGTGAGTCGGCAATTCGAAGGAAGCGAAATGGTAAATAGCTTGTTTAGACTGCTGTTTTTTGTCTTCATATGGTTCGTTGTTGGGATTTATATCATACCGACGGCGCTAAGGAAATTAAAAAAATTCCTGAACGACGAAACACTCCTGATTATTTCGCTTGGGCTTTGCCTCGGAATGGTGTTATTTGCTTCGTCGGTAGGTTTTTCCGCTGCGTTAGGTGCATTTATCATGGGTTCTGTCCTGGCGGAAACGATCGAATCAAAACATATAGAACATCTTATTGAACCGCTGAAAAACTTTTTCGGAGCCGTATTTTTTGTGTCCGTAGGTATGATGATTAATCCTGTGGTAATATGGGAATATCGGTCTGTCGTCTTGTTGCTGACCGTCGTGGTACTCGTCGGGCGCGTAATATTTGCGTCATTGGGCGTTAGCGCTTCCGGACAGGGACTTAAAGTGGCGGTGCAATCCGGATTCAGCCTTGCCCAGATCGGCGAATTTTCTTTTATAATCGCTACGTTAGGGATGAGTTTAGGCGTAATAAGCGGGATTATGTACCCTATCATCGTTGCGGTTTCTGTTATTACGACATTTACGACTCCCTATTTCATAAGAATGTCTCCCGCTATATCCGATTATCTCGAAAAACGTATTCCTCCGAAATGGAACAGGCTGATTCACGGATATACCTCGTCCGATTATAAGGTGGTCAACAAACAGAACGACTGGAACAAGCTGATAAAGAGCGTCCTGCTGCAAGTGTCGGTTTATTTCACGCTCTCCATAGCGATCATGCTGATATGCAAAATATATGTCATCCCTTTTATCGTAAGTAACATCACAGGCGCTTGGGGCGCCATTTTATCGGTCGTAATTACGTTAACGCTAATGGCCCCTTTTATGAGAGCGATGATTATGAAAAAGAACAAATCGAAGGAATTTAGAAACTTGTGGAATGATAATCATTTTAACCGTGGCATATTAATCTCGCTGATCGCCCTCCGGATTGTATTAGCTGTTATACTTGCATCAGCAGTGCTCTTTCCGCTGTTTTCCACGGCGAAAACGCTGCTGATACTGATTGCTTTTACGATAACGATTGGGATCATATTATCGCAAGGTCTTAAAAAACAATCCAGAAAAATAGAAGCCCGTTTCTTGCAAAACCTGTCTCATAAACAGGAATATGAGGAAAAAAGAGCGGCTATCCCCGTCACTGTAGCCAATGATATGCTGGCGAAAGATATTCATATTGAAGAATATGAAATATCCCCTAATTCTCCCATAATAGGAAAGACTTTGCAGGAACTGCAATTCAAACAAAAAACGGGAGTATCCGTTATTACGATCCTGCGCGGCAATCGTAAAATAAATATCCCGTCTGCAAACGAATATCTGTATCCTTATGATAAAATAGTCGTTTCCGGATGCGACGAGGAACTCCTGAAACTTGAAGCCTCGCTTGAACGTAGGACGACTGAAGAAAATTATGAAGATATCCCGCAACATCATATCAACCTGTCGCAATTTGAAATAGAAAAAGGCTCTTCACTGACCGGAAAAACAATTAAACAACTTAAATTACGGGAACGTACGGAAACACTTATTGTCGGAATTGAACGTAACAACAAATCGATTATCAATTTTTCCTCCGATTTTACCTTACATGAAGGCGATACGCTTCTATTAGCAGGCGAACAGGAAAAACTGGATACTTTCAATGAAAATATCCGGTAATTTCTATCTTTTCTCTGTAAATTTCGCCGGATATTTTTATTCGTCTGTGTAGAATATCTAAAATTTCATGTACATTTCCTTTTGATCAAATCGTAAGCGGCGCGGGCGGTACGTTCCATAATCTCATCTTCACCGGGGACTTTTTTGTCCTTCATAACAATTCGCCCGTCGCAGATTACGGTATCGATACAACTGCCGTTTGCTGCAAAAACAAGGTTTGAAACAAAACTGAAGTTAGGAGTAAAAGCCGGGATGGCGAGGTCGACAAGGCATAAGTCGGCAAGGCAGCCTTCCGCTATACGACCGGTTTCCATGCCAAGAATATCGGCGCCGGCTTTTGTCGCGGCATAAAACATCTCGTCACAAGTGAGCGCTTCCGGATTTTTACGCCATACTTTTCCCAATAACGAAGCTAATTTCATGGCTTCAATCATATCCAGATTATTCGATGACGAACAGCCGTCCGTACCAAGCGCTACCGTTATGCCGGCGTCGCGCATTTCCTGATATTTAAACTCATAACCGGATGCTAATTTCATGTTTGACGCCGGGTTATGAACAACTTTCACTTCGTTGTCCGCAAGCATTTTTATTTCTTCGTCATCTATATAAAGCGCATGGGCAAGTACGAGCCGTGGCGACAAAATTCCCAGTTTGCGGAGATAACGAACAGGAGTTACACCGAATCGTTCGATACATTGCGTCACTTCTCCTTCTGTTTCTGCAAGGTGCATTTGTATTAACGAATTGCTTTCTTTCGCAAACCCGTAAGTCCATTTAAGCAGTTCTCCGGAAACCGTGTAAATGGCATGTGGCCCCAATGCATAGTTTGTACGATTACAGGGGGAGGGTGTTTTTTTAAAACGGCGTATTATATCTTGTTTGCTACGTTCTGTCAGTTCTAAAATGAAATGGTCAAAACAGGCTTCCGACAAGACTGCCCGCAACCCCATTTCCTCGACAGCCTGCTCCGTAGCATCCAATTTATGGTACATGTCAAAAAAGGTAGTCGTTCCGTTATGTAACATTTCTACACAGGCCAACTTAGCCCCCCAATAAACGTCATCGTACGTCAGTTTTGCTTCATTGGGCCATATCTTTTGTTCGAGCCATGACATCAGGGGCATGTCATCGCCGAAACCGCGAAACAAAGTCATGGCTGCATGTGTATGCATATTTATCAGGCCTGGAATGACGGCCTTACGACGACCGTCTATCACGACGTCAGCCGGTGGAAACGGCAGATTTTCCGGCACATGGTCGACACTCGCTCCGATCTTCGCGCCACCAGTATCTCTTTCAAGCATCGAAATACGTTTTATCCTGTTTTTTTCGATGTATATATCCGCCGGTTTTCCTTTCAGATCAACAGATTTAATAAGTATACTCATAGTGTGTGTATGCCGTCCTGTTTTATAATTTCTACGAACGATTGATAAACTTTTGATCTTTTCAGATAGAAAGAACCGGCAAGTTTTCGTAGTTTAACAATGGATTCGATTTTTTCTTTATCCAAATTTCCCATAGTAAGATGATTTATTTATATTCCCTGTAAAATTCCGCTACCGCCTCTATCCCCGTATAAAACATATCTATCCCAAAGTTTTCGTTAGGCGAATGAATGGCATTGCGTTCCAGGCCAAAGCCCATCAGGACGCTTTTTATCCCGAGTATTTTTTCGAATACCGGAATAATAGGGATACTTCCACCGCGACGTACGGCTAACGGCTGTTTGCCGAAGGCAACGGTAAAACCCTTTTCCGCTGCTTTATATGCCGGAATATCCACCGGGCAAACATACGCCTGTCCGCCATGACTGTGTTTTATCTTCACTTTCACGGATCGGGGCGCCACACTCCTTATATAATCCATAAAAAGCTGTGATATCGTATCGGCATCCTGATGTGGGACAAGGCGGCAGGATAGTTTTGCAAAGGCTTTTGAAGGAAGGACGGTCTTTGCTCCTTCACCAGTATAACCGCCCCATATTCCGCATACGTCGAAAGAAGGGCGGCAACTGTTCCGTTCGAGCGTCGAATAGTTTTTTTCTCCGAAAAGCGCTTCCACGTTGATGGCTTTCCGGTACTTTTCTTCATCGAAAGGCACGCTCTCCAGCATACCTTTTTCTTTTTCCGAAAGCTCCTCCACATCATCGTAAAAATGAGGTATTGTAATACGTCCGTCGGTATCGGTAATACCGGCTATCATCTTGCATAGCACATTTGCCGGATTGTCTACGGCTCCGCCAAAATGACCGGAGTGCAGGTCGCGATTTGGCCCGGTAACTTCTATTTCCCAGTACGATAAGCCTCGCAGTCCGGTTGTAAGCGACGGTGTACTTTCTCCTACCATACTCGTATCCGAAACGAGTATTATGTCGGCGTTCAGTAACTCTTTATTTGCGACACAAAAATCTTCCAGGCTTGGAGAACCAATCTCTTCTTCTCCTTCCAGAATGAATTTTACATTACATCCGAGTATACCTGTCTGCAGCGCCGTTTCAAAGCCCTTCGCCTGTATCATCGCCTGCCCTTTATCATCATCGGCGCCGCGGGCATAAACCCGTCCGTCGCGCACTTCCGGTTCAAAGGGGTTACTTTTCCACAGTTCCAGCGGGTCTACGGGCATTACATCGTAATGTCCGTAGATAAGCACGGTTCGGGCGTCCGGCGATATGATTCTCTCGGCATATACGACCGCGTTGCCGCGCGTCGGCATCACTTCCGCACGTGTCGCTCCGGTTGACAACAACAACTCTCTCCAGCGTTCCGCACAGGTTGTCATATCCTGTTTATGTTCCTGTTTTGAGCTAACCGAAGGAATGCGCAACAACCCAAACCATTCGGCCAGAAAACGCTCTTTATTTTTTTCTATATATGATTTTATTTCCATAAAAAGTATTTATTACATTATTTCTTCAGATATTTGTCGAACCATGCAAAAAATTCACGCTGCCAGACAATTGCATTCTGGGGACTTAACACCCAGTGGTTTTCCGCCGGGAAAATCAACAGCCGGCTTTCTAAGCCAAGCATCTGCGCCGTATTAAAAGCTGCCATCCCCTGCGAATACGGGACGCGAAAATCTCGTTCTCCGTGCACAATCATAATAGGCGTATCCCAGTTTTTCACAAGTAAATGCGGAGAGTGGGCAAAAGAATTTTGCGCTACATTATTTTCCTTATCCCAGGGTGCGCCGCCTGTTTCCCATTCTTCGAAAAACATCTCTTCTGTCGTAGAATACATAAATTCCATATGGAAAATGCCGCAATGGGCAAGGAAGGCTTTGAAACGTCCCCGGTGAGCGCCTGCCAAATGGAAAACGGAATATCCGCCGTAACTGGCGCCGGTCGCGCCTATACGGTTTTCATCGACCCACGGCTCTTTTGATATGGCATCGATAGCGGACAACAAATCCTGTTCTTCCTGCGTGCCATGATTTTTTGAAATGGCATCGCACCATTCCTGTCCGGAGCCGGATGTTCCACGACGCGCCGGGATAACGACAACATATCCCTGCGATGCCATTAACATGTAATTCCACCGGTAGCTGAATGACGGGCCTAAAACGCCTTGTGGCCCGCCCGTACACACCAAAAGCGCCGGATACTTTTTGGACTTGTCGAACGACGGCGGATAAACGACCCACGTTACCATCTGTTTATTGTCGGTTGTCGTCACATAACGTTTCTCAAATACCGGAGAATTGATTTTATCCAGCAAGTCTTTGTTTATAAAAGAAATTTCCTCGCTTGTCCCGTCAGTAGGGTTAACACGGTATATCTCCGCCGGATTAACGAATGTCGTACGGTTTGCGATGAGTATATCCCCGGCAATCCATACGCCTTGATAATCATGATTCCCCTCGGTAATTTGTCGGATATCGCCGGTCGTCAAATCCATTTCGTAGATTTGATTAGCTTCTTTATACGGCGCTGTAAAATACAGGGTGCGACTGTCGGCGGTCCATTGTATGGAGCCGGGGCTGGCGTCTAACGCTTCCGAAACATCTCTCGTCGAGCCGGCAGGCCAGTCCATCACCATGACCCGTTCCTTATCCGCCTCAAACCCGGCGCGTTTCATACTCAACCACAATAACTTCGCACCGTCCGGCGAGAATAGCGGATTTTTATCATATCCCGGCATATCCGGCGTAAGCAATCGCGTCTGTTTACTTTTTACATCATATGCGTACAAGTCTGAGTTCGTCTGGAACGCATATTCTTTTCCAGTTGACTTTTTGCACGTATAAACAATCGTCGTTCCATCCGGGTTCCATACGATTTCTTCCGTTCCTCCAAAAGGCTTCAATGGAGAATCATAAGGTTCCCCCGACATGATATCTTCTACGGACGTCACCTTACCTGACCGGATATAGCCTACATAAATATGGTTATAATTGCCGTCTTTCCATGAATCCCAGTGACGGTACATCAAATCGTCATAGATATAAGCGTTCGCTTTGTCGAGGTCACTATATCTTTCCGCGCCTGTATATCTTTCCAACTTTGTAGATATAACAAACAGGATTTTATCATCTGTTGGCGCATAGATAAATCCGTCAATCGATTCTTTTATGTCGGATACCTGCGTCTCATTTCCCGTATCCGGGTCTATATTCCATAATTTTCCGTCGCGTAAAAAAGCAATTGCCTTCCCCGAAGGAATCCATGCCAGTGAATTTTCCCTCGCAACAGTCGTCGTAAGGCGCTTTTTATTTTCGCCGTCCGTATCCATTACATATATTTCCGAGTTACTCTTATTCTCGGAAATACTGTAATAAGTTACCGTATAAGCGACACGTCGACCGCAGGGAGAAACACATACATTCCCAACGCGTCCGAACGCCCATAACGCTTCCGGTGTCATTTGTCCGCTCTCAATCATTACGTCCGGCTTTCCGATGTGAAAAACCGCGGGAGAACTTTTAGAGGTGCTCTCGTCATTTTGTTGTTTCATACCATTACAGGCCATCATTAATACCATAGAAGTTGCTGCAATTATTTTTTTCATTATAATAAAATTTTAAATATTTGTGCATATAATTTCCTTATAAAATGCAACTATACCCTTACTGCAATATATTCCGACAAGGGTAATTTATTATAAAAACCATATAAAACGCAAATGTACATGAAATTTTCGACATTCCACACAGACCGGTAAAAATGTCCGGCAAAATTTATAGGAGAAATGTACATGAAATTTTAAATATTACACACAGGCAAATAAAATTCCCCAGCAAAAAATTATAGGGGAAATATAGAAATTTTGTTTAGATTTGCAGCAGATTTTTTTACTGTAATTTTTCAGTTGATTATGAATTATAAGATAATATTAGCGTCAAACTCTCCGCGCCGAAAAGAGTTGTTGAAGGGTCTGGACATTGATTTTGAGGTGCGTATAATATCAGATATTGATGAAACATTCCCATCGGATATTCCTCCGAATGAAATACCGGTTTTCCTTGCCCGGAAAAAAGCGGACGTCTACTGTGCAACAATGAAGCCTGATGAACTTATCATAACGGCCGATACTGTTGTCGTACTTGACAACGATATATTAGAAAAACCGGCAGATAGAGAAGATGCCATTCGTATGCTTCAACGTCTGTCAGGACAAAAACATCAAGTCATAACAGCGGTAGCGCTTACGACTACTGCTAAAAGGACGGAGTTTTCCGTCATCTCAACAGTTGATTTTGCCGAACTTACCGACGAAGAAATCGAATACTATGTCGAACGCTACAAACCTTTCGATAAAGCCGGCGCATACGGCATACAGGAATGGATTGGTTACGTCGGCGTGCGTAGCATTGAAGGCTCATTTTACAACATAATGGGACTCCCCATTCAAAGATTATATCAGGAACTAAAAAACATATATTTTTGTTAAATGATTCTAAAATTTGTAATCATTTTATGACTGCTCGAAACCGTACCGTAAATCTTGCAGGATAGAGTTTAAATACAGGGTTTTACTCCTTTCCCTTTTTGTAGAGTTGGTAGGAATTGATGATGTTTTGCCACAGGATATATCCGGCGGGGGCGATGGCTGTTAGTGGGTGCAAGTATGTTTGCGCCATCCAAATAGCGAGAATCGTATTTTTTTGGCCGAGGCCCTGACCCGATGATATCGGATCTCCGTAATGTTTTCCAATCCGTCTTCCGACGACGAATTGCAGGCAGCATAGTATGAATGATACGGTTAGCAGTCCGGTTTCCGTTTTGTATGCCGTATTATCCCTGTTAATCATGAAGTTCACGGTGTTTCCCGTTACGATGATCAAAGCTCCAACCCACAGATAAAATGCCAGTTTGGGTATGTTGAGCAACATTTTGTGGGCTTTAGGTACCCAATATCTTAAAGCTATCGCAACAAACAACGGGAATATTAATATGGGAAATACTTGCCGACAAATATACCACACCGATTGGATAAATGATAATTCTTCGCGTGCGCCAATAAGGGAGAAATATATTGGGACGGCTACTGCTACGGCGACGTTGCAGAAAAGTACATACGTGGTGAGAAAGCCGACATTTCCACCGAGCATGCCGGTTATCACGGCAGCGGCTGTTGCCGTAGGTACAATGACGCACAGCATTGCACCCTGGGCGATTACATCGTCGAACGGAAACAGTAAATAATAGAGGCCGATACTTACCGCCAGCTGGATGAGTAACAGCCACAAATGCGCCGGATGAATCCGGAGATCTTTAAAAGAAATCTTACAAAATGTCAGAAGCAGCATGACGAAAAGCAGGTAGGGCGTCAAAAAAGAAAGGCGGCTGACCCAATTATGAGTCAGCGTGCCGGTTATCATTGCGATTGGGAGAATCCAGTCTTTTATAAATTTCAACATTTGCTTGTTAACGGACGTTTGTCATTGGATAGGGATATATTGTACAAACGCCTCTATCGCTTCGTAAGAAGCAAGGCCAAGTTGTTTGTATATTTCGGCCGTAGCGCGGTTGCGGTCTTCGGCGCGTTGCCAGAACAGTCGCTCGTCATCACCAAGGAAAGGGGCGCTTTCGGCCTGCGACTGGTGTTTAAGAATTGCGTTCCGTTTGTGGCGCAGTTCTTCGGGACTTATCGGTACCGCCATCTCGATATGATCCATTTCCCATTCCGCCCATGCTCCGCGATACATCCATATCCGGCAATTTTTCATCCATTTCAGATCTTTCACCTCATCGATAGCCGCCAATACGGTATCGAGACAAACTTTATGCGTCCCGTGGGGGTCTGCGAGGTCGCCGGCTACAAAGATCTGGTCAGGCTTCACTTTGAGCAGTAGTTTTTTTACTATTTCAACGTCCTCCTCACTCAGCGATTTTTTCTTTACTAATCCGGTTTCGTAAAATGGCAAGTCGAGAAAATGAATATTTTTATCTTTAAGACCCGAATAGCGGCTTGCATGGCGCGCTTCTTCACGGCGGATCGTACCTTTCATAAACAGCACGTCGGGATGTTCCGGATTGCCGTCTTCTTTTTTTTCGTAACGCAGGTAGTTTATGATTTCTTCCGCTTTTGATTTTATTTTATTATCTTTCGGTGAATATTTTTTATTTACATCGCGCAGGTATTCGCAGTAGCGTATGACCTCTTCGTCGCCTACGGCAATATTGCCGGATGTTTGATATGCAACGTGTACGTCATGGCGCTGGTCGCACAACCGGCGGAATGTGCCGCCCATCGATATCACATCATCGTCGGGATGCGGACTGAACACAACAATCTTTTTCGGATAAGGTTTGGCGCGTTCGGGACGGTATGAATCGTCGGCATTCGGCTTACCCCCCGGCCAACCTGTAATAGTATGTTGTATGTCGTTGAAGATCTTGATATTAACATTGTATGCCGAGCCGTATATAGCCAATAATTCGCCAAGGTTATGTTCGCTATAATCTTTGTTGGTCAGTTTAAGAATAGGTTTATTGGCGATTTGGCACAACCATACGATTGCGCGCCGTATCAACTTGTTGTCCCATTCGCAATTTGTAACTAACCACGGATGGCTTATACGGGTCAGGTTATATGCCGATGACAAATCAATAATTATTTTTGCATTGGAGTGATGCTGCAGGCATGTCGCAGGCAGAGCGTCTGTAATAGGCCCTTCGATCGTCTTCTTAATAATCGCAGCTTTACTTTCACCCCAGGATATCAGCACAACCGTCTTTGCATCCATTATTGTTCTCAGCCCCATGGTAATGACTCCGGCGGGAACGTTTTCCGGCGAGCTGAATAATTGTGCAGATTCTTTGCGTGAAGTATTATCCATAAGGACAAGGTGAGTCCCTGAACTCATAGACGCCCCGGCGCTGTTTAAGCCGATTGTCCCGGCCATTCCTATCCCCAAAAGCATATAGTCGATTCCTCCGACATCTTTTATCTTTTTCTCATATTTCTCGCAAAACTCGGAAATATCGTTTTTGTTGATGAAACCGTCGGGATAGAATATGTTTTTGGGTAGAATATCTACGTGATTCAAAAACGCTTCCTGCAACTGATGCAGATTACTGTTGGTTGCGTTGGAAAGAGGATAAAATTCGTAAAGCAGGAATACGACAACGTTGTTAAAGCTCAGCTTTTCTTTTTTGTGGATATTGATAAGATGCTGAAATAACGTATGTGGAGAACGTCCGCCCGGCAGTGCCAGCACAAACGTTTTCCCGACTTTTTGCCGGTTTCGTATCTCACCGGCTATTTCATGTGCTATCTCCAGCGAGCCTTCGTCCATAGAAGCGTAGATGTGTGCAGGAATTTTCTCAAAACGCGTGAGGACGCTGTACTCAAACTCGTTTTCCGGCTTATAATATTTTTCAGGAATACGGATAAGCGTTATTTGTGAACTCAAATTTTTTCTCATAAACTAATCAAGTTTTAAAATTTCGACGGCAAAACTACATGAAAATTCTGCGATTTCCAAACGCGTGCGGAATGAAAGATGATTTCTTTTATATAAGTCCGGTCATTTGTTTTTGCTCAACGCTTCGATTGCTTTTTCCCACCGGTCTATTGCATCCGACAGTTCGTTTTTGAACTTTTCATGCTGGATATATAAGGAAGCGTCGGCGGCGCCTTCGGGCGTTATCATACGGGCTTCGAGGGCGGATATGTTTGCCTCTATCGTGGCGATTTGCCGTTCGGTTTCAGCAATTGTTTTTTCTAATTTGCGGACAAGGCGCACCTGTTCTTTCTGTTCGTCATAAGACACCGGATTGTTTTGCCCGGCTGCAAGTGTGAACGTCGCCTCGGCGACGGCGCCTTCGGGGGTTGGCGTAACGGTGCTGACGGCGGTTTTCCGTTCCAGTTCCCAAAGGTTTTCGATTTTCTTGCGTTCAAGGAAATCGTATATTCCGCCAAGATGTTCCCGTATCCGCTGGTTGCCAAATTCATATACTTTATCAACGAGGCCGTCGAGAAATTCCCGGTCGTGCGATACGACGACGACCGTACCGTCAAAATCCCGGAGTGCGCTCTTGAGGACATCTTTCGATTGCATGTCCAGATGGTTTGTCGGTTCGTCAAGTATAAGCAGGTTGACAGGTTCGAGCAGCAAACGGATCATCGAAAGACGGCTTTTTTCGCCGCCGGACAGCACTTTAACCTTTTTATCGGAAGCCTCGCCGCCGAACATGAAAGCTCCGAGTATGTCGCGTATTTTTGTGCGGATATCGCCTTGAGCGACGTCGTCGATGGTCTCGAAGACGGTCTTGTTTTCGTCCAGCAACTGTGCCTGATTCTGTGCGAAATATCCGATTTTTACGTTATGACCTAATTTAAGCGTTCCCTCGTAGTCGGTGATTTCGTTCATGATACATTTGACAAGCGTTGATTTTCCTTCGCCGTTTTTCCCGACAAAGGCGACTTTATCGCCCCTGTTAACTGTAAAAGTAGCTTCGGCAAAAACAAGGTGGTCGCCATACCGCTTTGTCAGGTTTTCGATTATCAACGGATAGGAACCGGAACGTGGCGCCGGAGGGAATTTTAGGCGTAATAGCGTATGATCTTCTTCGTCCACTTCGATACGTTCAATTTTTTCAAGTTGTTTTATCCGCGACTGTACCTGTACGGCTTTGCTGGCCTTGTAACGGAAACGTTCAATAAAAGATTCGGTATCGGCAAGCATTTTTTGCTGGTTTTCATACGCGCGCGTCTGCTGCTCGCGCCGTTCTTTCCGGAGAACGACGTATTCATTGTATTTTACTTTATAGTCGTAAATATGTCCAAACTCTATTTCGAGCGTACGCCGGGTAGTGTTATTTATAAAAGCCCTATCGTGCGACACAAGTATGACAGCGTTAGCCCGCGTAGCAATAAAATTTTCCAACCATTGGATAGATTCGATGTCTAAATGATTGGTAGGCTCATCGAGAAGCAAAACATCCGGGCGCTTGAGCAAAAGTTTCGCCAATTCGATACGCATTCGCCATCCTCCGCTGAACTCCGACGTCGGACGGTCAAAATCTTCGCGCATAAAACCTAACCCAAGCAACGTGCGCTCAAGTTCCGCATGATAGTTTGTCCCACCCATCATTTGAAACTGTTCGGTTAATAACGCCACACGGTCAATAAGCGCTTGAAAAGCGTCAGTGTCGTAGTCCGTACGTTCGGAAAGTTCCGCATTGAGGCAGTTTATCTCATGTTCCGTATCATGAATATGTTCAAAAGCCCGCTCCGCTTCTCCCATGACTGTTCGCGTATCCGACAATTGCATTTGTTGCGGCAGATATCCGATACTTGTGTCCTTGGGAATACTGACAACGCCTTTTGTCGGTATTTGCATCCCCGCGATAATTTTCATTAATGTAGATTTGCCGGCTCCGTTTTTTCCAACAAGGGCGATACGGTCTTTTTTGTTGACTACAAAAGAGATACCGTTTAATAGTGTAAAACCGCCAAATTCGACGGTTAATCCTTCGACTGAAATCATAATGATATCGTTATGTTTTTTCTGCAAATGTACATGAAATCTTCAAATTACACACAAACGAACAAAAATGTCCGGTAAGATTTATAGAAGAAAGTTGTAGATTTTGTTTGTTTTAACAATATTTGCATTGTCTTTTCACGCTTTTCATGTAGTTTTGCAGCCGAAGTTGAAAAACAACCTTTAAAATATATATTTATGAAGAAAAAATGGATATTTGTTCTATTGTTTACATTCATGTGTAACAATAACATCCCTGCACAATCGCCGGGAATGCCCTATTGGCAAGATGTACGGGTGGTAGCTGTTAACAAGGAGAAACCACGAACCGAATTTATGAGTTTTGCAGACCGTAAAGGGGCATTGACTTCGGCTTTCGAAGAAAGTCCTTTTTATAAGTCACTGAACGGAACGTGGAAGTTTTTCTTTGTGGATTCTTATAAAGACTTGCCGACCGGTATAACATTTGCGGATGCGGACTTATCATCATGGAAAGATATTACGGTTCCGGGGAACTGGGAAATTCAGGGATACGGCATCGCTATTTATACGAATCACGGTTATGAATTTAAAGCGCGTAATCCGCAACCGCCGTTGCTCCCTGAAGCGAATCCTGTAGGAGTGTACCGGCGCGAGTTCGACATTCCCGGAAGTTGGGACGGACGTGATATCTATCTTCATATTGGCGGGGCAAAATCCGGTTTATATGTATATATTAATGGTAAGGAAGTCGGGTATAGCGAAGATTCCAAAAATCCGGCCGAGTTCCTTATTAACGGATATTTACAACCGGGAAGAAATACGGTTACATTGAAAATATTTCGCTGGAGTACGGGATCGTATCTTGAGTGTCAGGATTTCTGGCGTATAAGCGGTATCGAACGCGATGTATATCTATGGTCGCAGCCAAAAGTCGCCGTGAACGATTTCCGTGTGATATCCACGCTTGACGATAGTTATACCGATGGCCTGCTGTCTCTTGCCGTCGACGTCAAAAATTTTACGGAGATGGCGAAAAATATTACTGCCGTCTACGAATTGCTGGACGGTAAAGGGACGCCGGTAGCATCGGCAGAAGAAAATTTATGGGTTTCCGCCGGCTCGTTACAGACGTTTTCATTCCGTAAAACGCTGAAAAACGTGTTGCCGTGGAGCGCCGAAAATCCGAATCTTTACCGTTTGCTGATAACGCTAAAGACTGATGGCGAGGTAAGTGAAGTCATACCTTACACAGTCGGTTTCCGCCGTATCGAAATAAAAGAAATAGACCTGAAAAGTGAAAGCGACAGAAACTATACAGTGTTGCTTTTTAACGGACAACCTGTTAAGTTCAAAGGCGTTAATATCCATGAGCATAACGAACAAACGGGACATTATGTGACGGAAAATCTTATGCGACGCGATTTTGAGATTATGAAGCAAAACAACCTGAACGCCGTTCGCCTGTCCCATTATCCGCAAAGCCGCCGTTTTTACGAATTGTGCGATGAATACGGTTTATATGTTTATGATGAAGCGAATATTGAATCGCATGGTATGTACTACGACCTGCGAAAAGGCGGTTCGCTGGGAAATAATCCCGAATGGCTTATTCCTCATATGGACCGTACGGTGAATATGTACGAACGTAATAAAAATCATCCGGCGCTGACGATCTGGTCGCTCGGTAATGAGGCCGGTAACGGATATAATTTTTACCAGACCTATCTGTCTATCAAAAACAAAGAAAAAGACGGCATGAACCGCCCTGTCAACTACGAACGCGCTTTGTGGGAATGGAATACAGATATGTATGTGCCGCAGTATCCGAGTGCGGAGTGGCTGGAGCGTGTTGGCAAAATGGGGAGCGACCGTCCGGTTGTGCCGTCGGAATATTCACATGCGATGGGTAATTCATCCGGAAA
>JAIRMH010000010.1 GCA_031258835.1 Tannerella sp. | reverse complement strand
TCATGCACATTGCGACCATGCGACGATTCATCCGCGCAAAATGTACATTACCGGCCTGACCATTGGCGATGACGGAAAAATGAAAATGGACAAGGACAATATAATAAGTCCGGTTGAATATGAATGAAATTAAAAACATGCGTTTTATTAAAAAATAGTACGAACGCTATGTTCATTGTGATTTGTTGCGACGTCATTGCGAGGGCTTGCCCGAAGCAATCCGGGATAGGAATGGATTGCTTCGCTACTTCGCAACTCGCAATGACGGCTACATAAAATTAACTTAACACGAATTAAAAATTAGAAAAAATGAAGACAAATTATCCGAAAATTGGAATCCGGCCGATTATCGACGGACGCAGGAAAGGAATCCGGGAGTCGCTGGAAGAAACGACTATGGCAATGGCTCGCAATGCGGCCAAGTTTTACAGCGAAAATCTTCGGTATCCGGACGGTTCGCCCGTACAATGCATCATGGCTGATACGTGTATCGGCGGCGTGAAAGAAGCGGCGCTGTGCGCCGAAAAATTTGAACGGGAAAACGTAGGTCTTTCCCTGTCGGTAACACCCTGTTGGTGTTATGGAACGGAAACCATCGATATGAATCCGCTCATCCCAAAAGCCATTTGGGGATTTAACGGTACGGAACGCCCCGGCGCTGTTTATCTGGCCGCTGCCCTGGCTGCGCACAACCAGAAAGGCCTGCCGGCTTTCGGCATTTATGGACGCGACGTACAGGATATGGGCGATACAGTCATCCCGGAAGACGTCAGGGAAAAACTTTTGCGATTTGCCAAAGCAGGTCTGGCCGTAGCCATGATGCGGGGAAAATCGTATCTGGCAATCGGTTCGGTATCCATGGGTATCGCCGGCTCGATCGTTAACCCGGATTTTCTACAGGAATACCTGGGTATGCGGACGGAATATGTCGACTGCTCCGAAATCTTGCGGCGTGTACAACAGGAAATCTACGACAGGGACGAATACGAAAAAGCCTTGGCATGGACCGAAAAACACTGCAAAATCAATGAATTGCCCGATCACAATCCTGAAGCCATCCGCCGGACGCGCGAACAAAAAGACGGAGATTGGGAATATGTCGTCAAAATGACCCTGATCATGCGCGACTTGATGCAGGGCAATGAAAAATTGAATGCAAAAGGTTTCGGCGAAGAAGCTTTGGGACACAATGCCATTGTCGGCGGTTTCCAAGGACAGCGGCAGTGGACGGATTTCATGCCGAACGGCGATTTTTCGGAAGCCATTCTGAATACTTCCTTCGACTGGAACGGCATCCGCAAACCTATTCCATTCGCTACCGAAGACGACCATTTGAATGGTATTTCCATGCTTTTCGGCTATCTGCTGACCAATACCGCCCAGATATTTGCCGATGTACGCACCTATTGGAGCCCTACTGCAATTAAGCGTGTAACCGGATGGGAACCGGACGGATTGCTGAAAAACGGCGCTATCCACCTGATCAATTCCGGCGCCTGCACTTTGGACGCTACCGGCGAACAAACGAAAGCCGGAAAGCCGGTTATGAAACCTTTCTGGGAAATAAAGGGAGAAGAAGTAGATGCTATGCTGAAAGCCACCCGCTGGGGGCCTTCTTCATTGGAATACTTTCGGGGCGGCGGCTATTCCTCCAAATTACTGTCAAAAGCCGGAATGCCGGTTACCATGTGCCGACTGAACCTGCTAAAAGGCACAGGCCCGGTGCTGCAAATCGCAGAAGGCTGGACGGCTGCTTTTCCCGAAGAAGCATTCAATATTATTGACCAACGCACGGATAAGACCTGGCCTTCCACGTTTTTTGTCCCGCGCATTACCGGAAAAGGACGTTTCAAGGATGTGTATTCCGTGATGAACTATTGGGGAGCCAATCATGGCGCTATCAGTTATGGGCATATCGGCGCCGATTTGATTGCGCTGGCTTCGTTGCTATCAATTCCGGTATGTATGCACAATGTAGAGGAAGACGCGATTTTCCGTCCTTCCGCCTGGGCCGCTTATGGGGAAGACTTGGAAGGGTCCGATTACCGGGCTTGTGCAGTATACGGTCCAAGATATAAATAAAAATGAATATGAAATACGTAATAGGCATTGATTACGGCACCGATTCGTGTCGGGCATTAATAGTTGATGCAATCACCGGCGAAGAAATCGCTACAGCAGTAAAAAACTATCCCCGCTGGGCGGCAGGAAAATATTGCAATCCTCAGGCCAATCAATACAGGCAACATCCCTTGGATTACACGGAAACTTTGATTGATTCGGTGCGGGAAGCCTTGTCGAAATCACCCGTAGATGTGTCGGAAAATGTGGTAGGCATCTCGTTTGATACTACCGGCTCTACTCCGGTATTGACCGATAAACAAGGAACGCCTTTGGCGCTATTGTCCGAATTTTCCGAAAATCCGAATGCCATGTTTATCCTTTGGAAAGACCATATTGCTATCAGGGAAGCCGCAGAAATCAATCGTTTGGCGAAACAATGGCCTACCGATTATACGATGTACGAAGGCGGTATTTATTCCTCCGAATGGGTTTGGTCGAAAGTTTTGCATTTACTTCGCAACAATCCGTCGATACGGGAAGCGGCTTATTCTTGGACGGAACATTGCGACTGGATGACGGCTTTGCTTACAGGAAACACGAAACCCGAAAAAATGTTGCGCAGTCGTTGTGCCGCCGGGCACAAGGCGATGTGGCACGCCGCTTGGAATGGTTTGCCTTCCGAAGAATTTCTAACCGCCTTAGACCCATTGCTTTCCGGTATTCGTTCCCATTTATACAATGATACTTACCCTGGAGGCATCTGTGCGGGATATCTGACCGAAGAATGGGCAGAAAAGTTGGGATTGACAGCAAAAGTAGCGGTAGGAGTCGGCGCATTGGATTGCCATGCAGGCGCTGTCGGAGCGGAAATAAAACCCGGAGCGTTCGTGCGGGTAATGGGCACTTCCACCTGCGACGTGATGGTCGTTCCCAACGAACAGATACAGGGAAAATTGATTTCGGGAATATGTGGACAGGTAGATGGCTCGGTTATACTCGGAATGATTGGTCTGGAAGCCGGACAATCGGCTTTCGGCGATGTGTATGCATGGTTTTCAAAGTTTGTGGGAAAAAGCATTTCCGAACTTACCCGGGAGGCAGAAAAACTGCCGCTCTCCGAAACAATTATTGCAACCGACTGGTTGAACGGACGGCGCACGCCCGATGCTAACCAGGCGCTCACAGGTACGATTACGGGCTTGACTTTGGGTACTACTCCTGCGATGATTTTTCGCTCGCTCGTGGAGGCTACCGCTTACGGCTCGAAGGCAATTATCGATCGGTTCGTCGAAAACAATATTCATATTGAGGAAGTAATCGCTATCGGTGGTATTTCCCGGAAATCGCCGTTTGTGATGCAGACCTTAGCCAACGTTTTGAACCGGTCGATAAAAGTAGCGAAAGCGGAACAAGCATGTGCATTAGGCGCTGCCATGTTTGCTGCTGTGGCAGCAGGCGTTTACTCCTGCGTCGAATCGGCACAAGCTGCTATGAGCGATGGATTTAGCAAAATATATGTCCCCGATGCGAAAAAACATGAAATCTATTGCGAATATTACCGTAGATATATGGAAATAGGAAAATTTATAGAAAAACAAATGGATTTTTTGTGAAATTTCCTATCGCATACAGCGGAACGACTTTGATTTTGTCGTATTAGCAAGTTGGGTAACCGCCGGCGGATTTATCTGGGGAAGGACAGTGGTCTATTGGTAGAATCAGGCCATTTCTTCACTACAATCGACTTATTTTAACCCAACTTGGCAACAATCAAGAATAAAACCTTGATTATCAGAATTATAGCTTGTGCTATTGTCGATTATGGGGGACTACAGATTTTCCATCGTATTCAACTATTTGATATTCAATATAGAATTTTCACAGGCAAAGTTACGAAAAAAATTTGAGACAGTAAAGATCTGGCTAAAAGTTCTGGGAACACAATCGACTTTTTGCGACCGTATATATTATAACTGCATGATTATAAGAGATGTCCTGATTTGACTATGCGTTTATTTGCCTTGTTTTTCCCTATTTTGAGAGTAATTTGGGCCAAGTTGGGTTAACGGGTTTTACTTTGCTAAGTGATTGACACGCAGCTATAAGATCGATTTTTTTTGTTAATTAATTGCTACAGTATCATATTTTGCGGATTAAGGTTAAACAATTGAAATATCTCCTTTTGCAAAGGATTTAAATCGGGAAAAACAATCTTTTTCTCTGTTTGTCCGATTTTCAGTTCACACATTTTGATATTCTTTAATTCTTCAATAATATCATTGAAAGCCAAGTGAGTTTTATTAAGTTTGTTGTAATTTTTCAGAAAAGGATATATTTTATTTTCCATTTCCCTTATAATTGATTAAGTAAAGATAGCCATAATCTACACATTTACAAACTGTTACATCTTTCAACTTAACTAATGTCTCCCCTTCGCATTTTAACATATTTTCTATGCCTAAAATTATATGCTCCGGCAAATGTGTCAGATTTG
>JAIRMH010000250.1 GCA_031258835.1 Tannerella sp. | reverse complement strand
ACCCAGATATCCTACATGGTTGGTATCAACGATCCACGCTACTTTAGTAAATGCTTTAAGCAAAAGTTCAATATGACACCTACGGAATACCGGGACAAGATATTCGGAAAGTAGCGGGCGTTTGCTGTTTGGAGGACTGTTGCAATAATTAATTGGGTACATTTTATGATTTTATGTTTTTATTCCGTTGCTATTCTGATAACCGTAAACGAATAGGCCGGCAAATCGACTGCCGATTGTTTTGACATGCTGAAAGTAGAAGTTTGAGGCAGGGCGGTCTTATCGTCCGGTTTCCCTTGCAGCACGGTTTTAAAGGCTTCCGCATGAGTGGGATCGAATCCGTCGAAGTTGATACCGGATTTCACATTCACGGGCAAGAGATTTACCAATTTGATAACCACATCGCCGGTTTCTGAGTCGCGGACAACCGACGAGGCTATGCGTAGCCTGACATCCTCCCGTTTGTCCGAAACATCGGCGGTCGCTTCAATATATTCATCCCCCGAATGGTTCCCAAACAGTTTCTGAACCTGATAGCCGACAGTGGGTTTGACTTCCGTCCCGTTGAAATAGATCAGGTCGGGATTCCATTGCGTGCGGCCTTCTTTTGCCAATAGGGGCGCATACGAAGTTAATGTAACAATATCTCCATTCCGCTCCACATTGCACAGATGCAGGGCTTCGGCCAGCGCCGTTTCGATGTTGTTCGGACGTCCCGGCAGATGCGCGGCATATTCGCCGAGATATACTTTCGGGCGGTTGCGATCATAGCGGTCGTAATAATCCTGATTGTGGATAAACCATCCGGGCGGTTGATAATAATGTTCGTCTACCATAGGAACGCCGAGTTGAGTTGCAAACTCCCACCCGAACGTGTAGTCGGAACCTTCGGAAAAGGGGCCGACCGTCCCTATGACTGTGATTTCGGGATGTTTTTCTTTGATTGCGCGGTAAATCATTTCAAAACGTTCTTTGAAGACGTCGGATATCAAATCTTCGTTGCCGATACCGATGTATTTTAAGTTGAACGGCTTGGGATGCCCTGCTTCGGCGCGCTTCTTTGCCCATTTGTCGGTCTTCGCATCTCCGTTTGCCCACGCTATCAAATCGAGAATATCCTGAATATATTCGTCCATTTCGTCTATTGGGATTCCGCCCTGCTGACCGGCAAGTTCATGATTGTGCCTATCGGAATTTTGGCAAGGAACGCCGGCGGCAAGCACCGGTAGCGGTTCCGCGCCGATGTCTTCGCAAAAGAGGAAATATTCGTAGTATCCCAAACCTTTGGTCTGATGATAGCCCCAAAGATTACGGTCGGGTTTGCGTTCTTCCAATTTGCCGATGCTGTGCTTCCATTGATAGATATTGTCGATTCCGTTGCCGTGTGCTACGCAACCTCCGGGGAAACGCACAAAGCGCGGCTTGAGGTCGGCGATGGTTTGCGCCAGATCTGCCCGAAGGCCGTTTTTACGGTTTCGGAATGTCTTTTGCGGGAAAAGGGATATCATGTCCAGATGGAGCGGCGCCGGCAAGTGCGTTTCAATAAGAAGATGCGCCCGGCCGGCTGTTTGTCTGGCGGTTAAAACCGCCGTATATTTTTTCCATGATGCAGAGTTGACAGGAATAGAGATCTCTGCGCTTATTTTTATTCCGTCATTATCCACCAGTTTTGCAGTGATCATTCCATTTCTCGGTGCGCGGGCAAATACCGATAAGTCATATCTCTTGCCCGCTTGAACGGGAATACCGTCCCAGCCTTCGTTCAACAGTTTGTCTCCGGCATTCAAAACAATATAATGCGGATTGTTAGGGTGAAGGGGTTTAACGGTATCTATATTCATGCCGTCGTTTTGTCCGTTGAAATGCCATGCATGGGAATAATCCCATTCTCTTCTGTCTTTGGATGAATACTCAAAGTCGCGATTCCGGATCAATTCGGCATACAATCCTCCGTCGGCGGCATAATTGATATCTTCAAAGAAGACGCCAATCAGTTTATTGCTGATCTTTTTCTTTTTGTCAAACCGGATCGACAACGTATGATTTATGTCATTCAATCCGGCAAAGCGTACCGTATCCTGTGCGGTGGTTTCACCGTACAACCGATGCCGGTACAGTGTTTTATAATAGTTGTTTTCAAGCATTTCAACTGTTTCCACCGGCACTTTGTACGTATTATCGCCGTTCTTTTCCGCTACCGGAATTTTTTTGATGTGAACAGTCATTTCGTCTGCCGTGAAATAATTTTGTGGTTTCCAAAGGATCAGATCTTTGGAAGAGGTATATCCTTTTATATCACCCTCCGGATTGAGGTCGAAAACGCAATGCCACACCCCCTCCGTATCCCGGAAAAGGGTAGGATTGTAAAGGCGTTTTTCTCCTCCCCAAGCGCCGTAGTCGCTACGCAGAAAAGCATGTCTGTTACCGATGGGGATACTTCTTTTCCGGTCTGTACTCCATGCAAATTGCAAACCGGATCTTCCGTCGTTACCGGAGGTGAATGCGGTAATGAAAACCGAATCCACGCCGGAAAAAACCGGCATAAATTCTCTCATCTTAAGCTCTTCCAATGCATAGGCCGGAGTCTCTACCCCATTGGGTATGGGGATACGGGAAAATGTTTGGAAATAAAGCAAACAGGCGTCTTTCCAGATAATGGCGTCTTGCAGGTGTATCTTCAATTTGGATTGTACTTCGAAGAAACGCTGTTCGTCTATGTATGGCTTCATCCTGTCCCACAGGCTTTGATATTGGCCGACCTTCTTTACGCCGGCGTCGTAACGGTAGCATAAATTATCCCACAGACTGAGGCCGTTTTTCATCTTGTACGTCCACGGAACATGATGAAACCACAACAGCAGGTTTTCGGGACAGCGTGCGAGGTCGGCGTAAATCTCGTCTTTCGGCGGAAAATACTGTGAAACGGCATTGCTACCCGTCGCTGTACGGTCGAACCCTACGCCCGCCGTATCGGCATTGTGATAATACCAGGGCATCCAGTCGGGACGCCCATTGGGCGCGTCGTCCCAAGGCCCCGGCCCATAGTGTTCATTGAAGGAAAAAATATGATGAAGGCCGTAGGGCATCATGTAGTTGACGCATGCCTCATGGGAAGTCATCATCATATCCTTAACCGGAGTGATGAAATTCGGGTCGGACGTAAAAGTGAGCCGTATCCATTCGCCGGCGATTTGTTCGCTGCCCAGCCGGTTATTCCAGGCCAACCTTCCGTAGGCATACCAGTTCGACTGTGCAAAAATATGTCCGCACCAGTTCGTATTATCGCCGGTATTGGCTACACCGGCGATGGCGGTTACTTTGGCGGGACGCAGGGAGCCATCGGTGATTCTGGCCACAGTCGATCCTTCGCCGCCGGCATAAGTATCGGCCTGTAAGGTTTCCTCAAACAGCGGCGCCAGATAAACCAGTTGCTTAGAATGTCCCAGATACTCCTGCGTGATTTGGAACTCTATCATTTCCTGCGTACGGTTGAGCGCTCCGAATAGCGGGCTGACAGGCTCGCGAGGCTGAAAATCGACAGGGCCGTTCTTTATCTGGATAATTACATTGTCGCGGAATTGCCCGTCAAGCGGCACAAACTCCTGATAAGCCTGCTTGGCGCGGTCTTCTTTGGTAGGATTATAGACAAACGCACGCCACATGACTATGCCTTTGTACGGTTTCAGCGCATCGGCCAGCATGTTGGCGCCGTCAGCGTGCGTGCGTCCGTAGTCCTGCGGCCCCGACTGCCCCTCCGAATTGGCCTTTACCAAGAAACCGCCGAAATCGGGGATGAGTGCGTATATTTCCTTTACTTTTCCTTTCCACCATTGCCGCACCGTCTTATTGAGCGGGTCGGCGTCAGGCAGTCCGCCCAGTGTCTTGGGCGCTGCGAAATTGACCGACAGATAACCTTTAATCCGTAGGGACGAAACACATCGGCCAAAGCCTTTACTTTTACCAGATATTCACCGGTCAGGATTTTCGGATTGGCATTGACATTGTTCAGCACAGCGCCGTTGATTCCGATAGAAGCGTTGGCGCGGGCATATTCTTCATAGCGCGGCGAGATTTCGTCGGGCAGCTTTTCCCATTCCCAAAGCGAACGTCCCGCATAGCCGCGTTCAATACTTCGGTCGAGATTGTCCCAATGGTTTAATATCCTTACCTGATACGAAGGTATTTCGGTTATGTTTATATTTCCGGCGATCGCCGCCGTTGCCTGCAACCGCAGCAGGTGGTATGCGCCGTAAAGCAAGCCGCGGTCGGTTAACGCCGTAACAGTAACTCCTGTTTGCGGATTGCCCGCAATGGTAAAACCGTCATTGCCGAGCGCCTGCGTTTCTTTGGTTTTGGCTATCTTTAACTGTACCGGCGTACCCTGCCATTGTTTTTGCAATTCTTTTACTGCCACCGCAACGATGGGGCTTTGTTGGTTTGTTGTTACCTGCGCATTTGCATTAGTGTCGGCACGAAGCCACAGGCGGTGTCCGTTTTCGGCACTCAAATGGTTTGCCATGCAAAACAAAATCAGTATGCAAAAATGTATTCTCATCGTTTTTTAATTTTTTAAAAAGGGCGGTCTCAAAGTTGAGGTAATCCTTTGGTCAATACTTAAAATCACAAATATAAGCAACGTATCTTAATTGTATCCGGGATTCTGGAAATTCTTTTTATAATCATCGTCGCCATCCATATTATCCGGTTGGCTGGTTGGAACAGGGCGCAAATAGAAATATTTTGTACTCTTATCGTTTTTCAGTTCTTTAAAAAGGGCTGTCTCGAAGTTGAGGCAGCCCTCTGGTTAATACTTAAAATCACAAATATAAGCAACGCATCTTAGTTGTATCCGGGATTCTGGAAATTCTTTTTATAATCATCGTCGCCATCCATATTATCCAGTTGGCTGGTTGGAACAGGGCGCAAATAGAAATATTTTGTATTCGCGTCGTTGACCAAATCGGTACGTGTCACGGTGGTAGGCGTCTCATCGGTTTCAAGATTGCGGATCTTGTAAGAGCTTGCATACTCTGCCCATTTTTGCGTACGCGCCAGATCGTACCAGCGATAGCCTTCGCCGAAATATTCGCGCGAGCGCTCCATAAGGATGTAATCTATATCAATTGTAGCAG
>JAIRMH010000228.1 GCA_031258835.1 Tannerella sp. | reverse complement strand
CTTAGGTTTCGGAACACATGGTTTCGATGGAAGTCAAAATTATGGGAGGGCTTCATCCAACGTATCCAATTATACTGTGCTGAATATCTATACCGATTTCCATAAAACCTTTGCGGATAAACATTATCTGCAAGCGCTGGCCGGGTTTAACCAGGAATATTCTTATTGGAATAACTTCTGGACGAAAAGAGAAGACCTCATCACCCCCAGTTTGCCGACTATACAATTAGCCACAGGAAGCGTTTCCAACTTGCAGGATATAAACGAACTTGCATTGAGGGGGCTTTTCTTGCGCGTAAATTATATTTACGACAACAAATATATTCTCGAATTTGACGGACGCCGCGACGGGACTTCCCGTTATCCAAAAGATAGCCGGTGGGGATTTTTCCCTTCCGCTTCGGCTGCCTGGGTAGTATCGCAGGAACAGTTCTTTTCGGGTATCAGCGATGCCTTGAAGATTAGCAACCTGAAATTTCGCGGCTCGTATGGCGCACTTGGAAATCAAGCCATAGGTAACAATTATCCCTATTTGGCTACGATGGGCTCCGGAAATATCGGTACAAGACTTGATAACAACTATCCCATGGGTATAAATCAGCCCGGTACGGTGCCCGGAGACCTGACATGGGAAAAGGTGCGCACCGTCAATGGAGCTGTTGAGATTGGATTGTTTGATAACAAATTCGACCTCGGTTTCGACATCTACACCCGTTATACGGAGGGCATGTTGACTAAAAGCAAAACGCTGCCTGCACTTTACGGCGCCGACTCTCCCAACACCAACGCCGCCAACCTGAAAACCAAAGGTTGGGAACTCTCTTTGGGCTACAGAGACCGTGTAAATGTTGGCGGTTCGCCACTATCGTTCAGCGCGCGTTTCATGCTGTGGGACAGCAGAGCGTGGATCACCAAATTCGATAATCCCGATAAAAATATCGGCGACCATTACGAAGGTAAAGAACTCGGCGAAATATGGGGATTACATACGCTCGGATTTTTCTCGTCCAACGAAGAAGCGGCTGCCTGGGTAGACCAGAGCGCCGTAGGTTCTCCGTTCATGAATAATATGTTTTATGCCGGCGACCTGAAATTCGAAGACATTAACAAAGATGATAAAATCAATCTCGGTAAAGGTACTGTAGACGACCCGGGCGACCGGACTATCATCGGAAACAACACAGCCCGGCTACTCTATTCTTTCGAAGGTAACGTCGAATGGAAAGGATTCGATTTGCGCGTCTTCATTCAGGGCGTAGGCAAACGCGACTGGTATCCGTCCGGCAGTTACCGGAGTTTTTGGGGATTTTATAACATGAGGTGGATTAATCACACTTATGAACATCTTGACAGATGGACAGAGGATAATCCCAACGGTTATTTTCCAAGATTGAAGGAACGTATTGCAAACGATGGCGAATTGAAATACGAGCAGACCAAGTATATGCAAGATGCTTCCTATATGCGCCTCAAAAATCTGACCGTAGGTTATACCCTGCCCAGTACGTTGACAAATAAATGGAAAATCGAACGGATGAGAATATATTTCAGCGGCGAAAATATTTGGACGCTCAGCCATATACGTATGCCTTGGATAGACCCCGAAACGTATAACCAGAACGAATACTATCCTTTGCAGAAAACATGGTCGATAGGATTGAATTTGAATTTTTAATTTGATAAATAATAAATAGCGAAAAGATGAAAAAAATTAGAATATATATTATTGGCTTGACAAGCATGATAATAGCGTTTGCCGCCTGCAACGACGACTTCCTGGATCGCGCTCCCAAAACGGCTATTACGGGCGCCGGTTTCTTCAAAACAGCAACCGACCTGGAAATCTATGTCAACAAATTGTATGATAATGTGTCAGTGCCATTTAGCGCTGGCACCGACGATTACGAATCGGATAATGTAACTATGTCTCAGGTTGGCGGAGAATCGTGGACTATGCTCCGGGGCACGCTTAGCGCCGATAATGTAGGTGATGGCGGCTGGAATAAGGACAAATGGTCTCAGCTGCGCGGCATAAACTTCATGTTCGGAAATATGCAGGATGTGTCCGGTGTCGAAGCCGATATACAGCATTTCGTCGGTATTGCACGGTTTTTCAGAGCCTGCTTCTACGTCGGAATGGTTCACCGCTATTCGGATGTGCCCTGGATAAACAAAGCTCTTGATTCGGACGACCCTGACGTGTTCAAAGTTCAGGACCCACGTACATTAGTGGTGGATTCCATCATGGCAGATTTTGAATATGCCGTGGCGAATATCAAGAGCGACCTTGGCAACCGTACGCGAGTGAACAAATATGCCGCTCTGGCGATGCTCTCGCGTTTCAGCCTTTACGAAGGGACGTTCCGCAAGTATCATCCGGAACTGAATCTCGTTTCTACTGCCGAACGGTTCCTGCAACGCGCCGCTACTGCTGCTGAGGAAATAATCAGCAGCGAGCAGTTCGAAATCACAGGCGCGGGAGTGTCGGATTTGAATTATGACATGTATGGCGCACCCGGATATCAGACGATATTTCATTCGCTCGACCTGAGCGGGAATAAGGAAATCATCATGTGGAAGGATAAGAGTCGCGACCATGCGGGCGTCCTTTCCCGAGTGTTGGACGATAACGCCTCGCTTAGCCGTAGCCTTATGGAAAGTTTTCTGATGAAAGATGGCGCTCGTTTTACGGCTCAACCGGGCTATGCAACGAAAACCTATACGGAAGTTTTCAAAAATCGCGACCCGCGTCTTGCAGAGGTCTTTGCTTACCCCGGTTTTGTCAGCGAATGGGAAGGCGTCTATTATGCGCCCCCAACTATGGGCGGCTATGGTCAGCTTAAGTTTTACCCGTTTTCGAACGATTTTGTGGGTGGAGGAGGAATCCATTATGCTGCTCTTCCAATGTTTCGCTATGCCGAGGTGCTGCTTAATTTTGCCGAAGCGAAAGCCGAACTGGGTACATTGTCGCAGGCAGACCTCGAAAAAAGCGTCACGCAACTTCGCAATCGCGTGGAAATGCCTCCACTAAACATGGCAAATGCCAATGCTTCCGCAGACCCTGTACTGGAACAGCAATATCCCAACGTAAGCGGAGCTAACAAAGGCGTACTGCTGGAAATCCGTCGCGAACGACGTGTCGAACTGGCTTGCGAAGGACTGCGTTTGTGGGATTTGCACCGCTGGTATGCCGGCAGTCTCTTTGGACAACATCAACAGGGTATCTATCTGCCCGGTTTGGGTGCTTACGACGTTACTGGCGATGGTATAGCCGATGTCGCTCTGTTGAACAATGTCGGAGACGAAGCAAACTATTCTCCGGATTTGATATTCTACTATCTCCATAACGAAGACGGTAACCCAAACCAGGTATATCTGGAAAACGGAACTTCGGGACATCTCATGATGAACACGGACAAGACATTAGGAAAAACTTTCGAGGAACCGAAATACTACTACCGTCCACTCCCGACAAGTCAGATAGTGCTTAATCCGAAGCTGGAACAGCCTTACGGATGGAAATAAATGAGTTGGAACGTTTGGTTTAGTCGTTTAAACTAAACTGACAGGTAATTGAGCAGGAGGAAAACAGTTTTGTTTTCCTCCTGCTGTCATATGAACAATAAGAGCTCTGCAAATTATTAAACTCAAAATGTCCATTGGCAGTAATGTAGTGGTAAAATTGCCCGAAGGACAGGATTTTCACAACCGGAAAAATGTTGCCAACGACCGTTGGGACGGTTTCCGCAATGCGGAAAATGTTGCCAACCCCTTCGGGCAGGACACCCCGGGAAACTGCGTCCGAAGCGTCTCAAAATCATTGACGCCATCCTGCGGACGGCAACTGTGCAATATCAGAGCGCTTACCAGAAGCATACTGCATAAATTAACTGCTTGTCTTAATGTGTTCATAACAATTTTTCGTGTTTTTAAATCATAATTATATCCTGTTCAGTTCATATTGTCTCTGCCCCAGACCGATTTTTTCGGCATGTTCCAGACCCTTTTGCCAGTTAGTATCGGGATGTATCATGCGGAACTTGTCTTTTCCCTCGGCATGGTCGTGAGGATATTTTTCGGCTAACTTGCTGCCACTGAGAATTGGCGCTTTTATCACCAAATCGGCGCAGGTCTGGTCGAGAGCAACAGGGTCGAAAGATGCGGCGATACCCAGGTCGGGAATTATCGCGGCGTCGTTATGATTCCAGCAATCACATTCCGGCGAGACGTTCATAATGAAATTTACGTGAAAATGAGGTTTATTCAAAAGTACAGCCTTGGCATATTCGGCAATTTTGCAGTTCAACCGTTCGGACGTTTCGCCGGCGCCCATTATTGCCGCTTCGTATTGACACAGAGCGATACATTGTCCGCAACCGACACATTTACGGTAATCTATATTTGCGATACGGTCATTGTCCAGATGGATGGCGTCGTGAGCGCAGTTTTTTGCACATACGTTGCATCCGATACACGATTTTCTGTTTACTACAGGTTTAGATGCTGAATGCAATTCCAATTTTCCGCCCACGCTTGCGCTTCCCATGCCGAGATTTTTCAGTGCGCCGCCGAAGCCCGACTGTTCGTGTCCTTTGAAATGGTTCATACTTATAACAATATCGGCGTCGACAATAGCTGTTCCTATCTTCGGCGACTTGCAGTATTCGCCGGCAATGTGTATTTCGCGATAATCGGCGCCTTTCAGACCGTCAGCGATAATCACATCGCATTTTGCCGAAACAGGATTGAACCCGTTTTCCATCGCGCTACGAATGTGGTCGACAGCGTTGGAACGATTACCGGAATACAAGGTATTGCTGTCTGTAAGAAAAGGTTTTGCGCCCAATTGGCGAAGTAAGGAAGCCAAGCGTGCGACATAGTTTGGACGAATAAAAGCCAAATTCCCCGGCTCGCCAAAGTGTATCTTGATTGCTACAAATTGATTCTTGAAATCAATAGTTTCGATGCCTGCCTGTTTAACAAGTCTCTCCATCTTAGTTAACAAATTGCTTGATGGAGTCGTCCTGAGATTAGTAAAATAAACTTTTGATGCGACCATTTTTTTATCATTTAGAAAATGCAAAGATACATCTTTTTTGTTTTTAGGACAAGAAAGTCCTTAAAATGCAGCAATTCAGAAAGAAAATAACGTTTTAATAAAAGTGTAACAATCAGATTAATACAGAATAGCCAAAAAATATTTTTCCGGATATTTTTTATTTTTTCCTCTGTAAAAAACCTTTT
>JAIRMH010000220.1 GCA_031258835.1 Tannerella sp. | reverse complement strand
CAACGGGACTTTATGGCAAGAGCGGCGACGCGCGTAGGATGCTGAAATTCCGACATGGGAATGACGTCTTTCAGATACATAGCAGCCGAATCGCAGTCTATCGCGGCAAGTTTAAGCGTTTCCTGAATACCCGGCCTCGGTATATCCATATCGTCCGAAGCGTCTAAGGGAGTATAAAAATACGGCATGCCGCCCCATCTTCTGGCCAGTTCCATGTATGAGAAAGCCCTGTAAAAATAGCATATCCCGAGTATTTTGTTCCTGGAAGTTTCCGAGCCGGGATAAAATTCTATATTTCGTATGCCGTGGTTGGCAATACGAATATGTTTCCATGTCTCGTCCCACGTGGTATTATTCGCCATCGGTGCGTCCCCATTGGTACGCATTGCATAATAATTCCCTATCTGGCACTGAACGGAAGGCACGCCTGTGAAAAGCGCCGTTGAAATGGAATTATCACTTATATCGTCAAAACTGCCAAGAGGTTTCACTCCATTTTGCAGGTGCAGGAAAAGGGGATTTATAACCAGATATTCGCAGAAATTCCGGTAATTGATGGAATCTTTGAATACTTTGTCGAAGTCGTATCCTTCCGCTTCCGGCATTTTATCCAAATAATCGCTCTTACATGATGAAACGAATATCAATGCGATCACAATCCCCAATACAAAGAGGGTATTGATTTTCATCCGCTGTATCCCCGAAACAAACAGGGTCTTGATTTCCTTTATTAACTGTATCATAATATCAATTGGTTAAAATGTTATTTGCAAACCCATGGTGAATCTTCGAAGCATCGGGTAGTATCCGTTGACTAAGCGTCCGTCGTTTCCGGAGTCGCTCGCTTCAGGGTCGGCCAAGGGGTAATTGGGTGCATAGGTGAAAATATTATTGCCCCGCAGATAGATAGAGAAATTTTCCAGTTTCATATCTTTGACGATTTCCCGGGGTATTGAATAGGAGAGATTCACTGATTTGAGGCGGATATATTTGCCATCGAACGTATTAGTGCTTCGTATTCCGCCGTCGCCTATATTATTGTGCGTGCGATTGGTGTCGAAATGATATGCGGGGAATTGCGCGTCGCGGTTGTCCGGACTCCAGGCATCCAACTGGTATTCGAAGACATGGTTGGCTAAGCGGTGTAATGGCCAGGCGTAGGCGTCAATCACGAGTTTGGTAATATGGCTCACGCCCTGGAAAAGCAGGTCTAACTCAATATTTTTGTATTTGATGCCTGCCCCTAAGGAGTAGCTATAGAGCGGATATTTACTTGCGTAACCGATAGGTGTCAGGTCGTTCTCGTCGATGATACCGTCACCGTTGAAATCGACCCATTGCGAATCGCCCAGTCCCATAATGCCGGCTCCGTAGCGGCTGCTGTTCATTTGCTCGTCGACGTTCTGGATCATTCCCTTTGATACATATCCGAATCGTGTGCCGATACGTTGTCCGGCCATTTTCTGATATTCGGGTTTGTACAGCGGTTCATCCCGCTCTACGACCCGGTTATCGCTGAAACTGACACTCGGCTTCAGCCAATAGTTAACCCCTGAAACCGTATGCTGATATTTTAATTCAACTTCATAGCCTTTTGTTTCTGTTTCGCCCAGGTTCTGTTGTTTCATGCCGACGCCAAACCATGAGGGTACCGACAGGCGGTCCAACAGGATCTGATCTCTGTGTTCTTTAAAGAAATCGAGGTTTAGCACAAACATATTGTTTTTCAATAAACTAAGTTCAATTCCGACATCCTGTTTTACAGCTCTTTCCCATGTAGCGTTCGAGTTGGCTGCGTTCTCTTCGATGACCGGCGTTATGGAGGTTCCAGCCTCCGTAGGCGTTCCCGGCCAGTATTTGTCGCTGCCGCCGTTTACGCTGCCGTTTACGAACGAGGAAGTGTAGAGCCATCGCGAGGTGGAGGCGTCGCTACCTACTTCGCCATACGACAGCCTTATTTTAGCTCTGTTGACAAACGCAGTTAACGGTTTGAAGAATTTTTCGTTATGCAGGTTCCAGCCTATTGCGTACGAAGGGAAAAATCCATATCTGTTTTCGGGTGCAAACTGTTCTGACCCGTTGTATGCCAGATTGACCTCCATAAGATAGCGCGTATCGAAATCGTACGTGATGCGTCCGATGATACCTTCTTCGAATTTGGGGAAAGCGACGTTTGTCTGGTTTTTACGGCGTTGTCCCAGTACTAATCCGGAAACAGCATGTGCGCCGAATGTGCGGGCATAGTCGATCGACGCTTCAAAATACCAACTTCTGGTTGGGTCGCCCGATACCGATTCGCCCTCCAGATTAACAGGCTTTTGAGCCCCTTCGCCGTCGAGCGTTCCCCCGCGGCCCTGGTAGCGTGTCCATGTACCGTCGGGATTCAGCCGATACGAAATCGCATCATACGAATAAGTTTTGACATAAGCCATATTGTGAGCATAAGCGACTTTTCCGTTTAAAGAAAGACCTTGCGTAATAAAGTCCAGCTTTTGTTTTAAACGTATGGTAGCGTTCAGGTCGGTTCGTTTAATGGTTCGTTGACCGCTGTAGTTATTTGCGATATTAGGATTTTCGGAATTGGGAATACCTGTCGACGCCAGCCGGAATCCGGTTTCGTCCGGACGGACAGGATCGGGATATTGCTCCAAAACCTCCGCCGGATAGTCGAACGGTACAACCATCGGGCCTAACATATACAAAGGCCTGTACAAGCGTTGTAAATTCGTTTCATAAGGTGCATTTGTTATCCCGATAAAGCCGCCTGCGTCGAGCGACAGAAGCGTTGTCGGCGTCACATCGGTATCAATATTAAACCTGTAATTATAGCGGCTGAAGTTGTATGTCGGATCATAAGCCGGCTGTTTCTCCGTTTTAATAATATCCCCGTCGTACAAATAACTGAGGGAGGCGAATATCCGCGCGAAATCTGTTCCACCGGATATATTCACATTGTAATTTTGCGAAAATGCCGCATTTTTAAGCATAATATCCTGCCAGTTTGTGTTTGGATAGATATAGGGAAGATCCTGAATGCGATAGTGTTCCACGACGTCGTCCGACAAGATACTGCCATAATCATTATCGTTCCGGTAAGCTTCGTTCATGACTAAAGCCGTCTGGTAACTGTTCATGGGAGCTATGATATTGATCGGTTGCTTCACGATTAATTCGGATGTAGCCCTCACTTTGACTTCGCCTTTCACGCCGCGTTTCGTGGTGATAAGAATAACGCCATTGGCGCCTCGCACACCGAAGATCGCCGTGGCGGAAGCGTCTTTAAGCACAGAGATAGTTTCGATCTCATTCGGATCAATATTATCAAATCTACGTTCGACGCCATCCACCAAAACCAGCGGATCGGATGACACCCACGAAGAAACGCCGCGTATATAAATATGCCCTATATCGTCCCCCGGCTTTCCCGAATCCTGTACGACGCTTACTCCCGGAATCTGACCTGACAGGGCGTTGGGAATATTTGTAGCGGACATTTTGACCAAATCTGATCCTTTCACCTGACTGATTGCGGCGACCGAACTTTCCTTTTTCTGCACACCGTATCCTACCACTACAACTTCTTCTATTTGCTGCGTGTTTTCTTCAAGCGCTACGTTTATGATTTTTCTATTTCCAACCTGAATTTCCTGCGTAGTATAACCTACATACGAGAATATCAGAATGGAACTAACGCCCGGGACAGAAAGCGAAAAATTACCGTCAATATCGCTTACTACCCCCATTGTAGTACCTTTTATGGCAACATTAACACCGGCCAAAGTCTCTCCCGTTTCCTTGTCGATAACGTTACCTGTGACGGTAATCTGTTGTGCAATCTCATCCGAATGATTCTCCAAATCGTTCTTTTTATTTCCAAGTATAACGATTTGTCTTCCCGAAATTTTAGAATAGAGCGACATTTTATCCAATATTTCTTCTACTGTTTTGTTTTCAACGTCGATAGAAACCTTTCGGTTCAAATCGATGACGCCGTCTAATAAAACGAAAATAAAATCGCTCTTGCGTTCAATATCATCGAACACATCACTAACCGTAACATTCTCTAATCGAATAGTAAACGAAGTATTCTGCGAAACTAACGTATCCGCGTATAATCCTCCAATCGACAAGAGAACAAAAATCATCGTTACTTTCATGATTGAAAGTAATCTTCCGCTTCCCGCTATATGCGGGATTACAAACAAAAAACACTTCATAGATATTATATATAAATTTTTAAATTATAATATGACATCACAAAAATAAGTTCCGCTTCCGGTCAACAAAATAGCATCTTTATGGTATATTGTTAATGAAAAATGAGAATTTTATTGTTTTCTATTTTATATTGTACGCTCGACATCTCGGCAATAATCCGGATCACCTCTTCGACGCTTTCCTTCATATCTAATTTCCCGGTGATGCGATACCGTTCAAACGATTCGTTAGTGACAACTTCCATGGCATAATATTTTTCTATTTGATGCAAAACGTTGTCTAACGTTTCACTGTCGAATTTCAGAAATCCGTCTTTCCAGCACACATAATCATATACATTCACGCTATATATGTCCTGGTGCATTGTCTGACGGTTATAAGTAAATGCCTGGTTAGGATATAACCGCGTGTTTTTGTCTCCTTTTCCAACATCAACCAATCCTGAAACCAATACTACGTCAATGTGATCTTCTGCGGGGTAAGCGTTGACGTTAAATGTCGTTCCAAGCACTTTCACCTCTACCGTTCCGGTTTTGACGATGAAAGGCCTCTCTATATCTTTTGCCACTTCAAAATAGGCTTCGCCATCGATGAAAACTTCACGCCTGTTTTCCTCAAACTCAACGGGATAAATAGCCCTGCTGCCGGCATTCAACCATAGTTTAGTGCCGTCAACAAACGTAATCGACGACCTTTTACCCCACGGAACGACTACTTGATTATACAACGTCTCCTTCGTATTTTTCGAGACAGATTCCTGAACGATTTCTTTTTTTGAGTTAACTACAATTTGTCCTTTTTCGTCATATTTCAAATCCGCCTCTTTTTCATCCACTTTATATCGCGTCTGATCCGCCAGGATGACTTGTATTTCCGATCCCGGTTCGGGTGTTTGTATGGTGGTAAGCGCCAATTCGGTAAGCCGGTCGGGTTTATCGCTTTCATGGTTATAACGAAGAATCAACAAAAAAGCCAATGAAGCCGCACAAGTTACCGCCACAACTATATTCCGTATCAAAATACGGCGTTTTTTCCCTTTCACACGCTCTAAAAAATCGTGATAAGCGACATCCTTGTCGAATATGAGGGAATCTATCTCGTCCTGTTTGAAATTCGTATCCATAAATTTGCAACTTTTCTCTTATGATACTTCAAAGCAGGCAACAGGGTAGCGCCTAAATGATTTTTAACATAAGAGTACAATAAACAACAATGATAGATAGTCTTTTAAGAGTTCGCGCAATGTGGCAAGCGCATTTTTCATATGATATTTAACGGTATTTACTGATATATTTAATTTATCTGCTATTTCAGGATACGACAGTTCTTCCATACGGCTTAAACGGAACACCTCGCGACACTCCTCAGGTAACAGTGCAAGTGCTTTCCGATACGCCTCTTTCAAATCGTTAACCATAAGGTTATTTTCCGGATGTCCGGAATCCTGATCATTCAACTGTATATATTCGTCAATCTGTTCAATCGCCGCATCATCCATGCGCTGCATCCTTTTCTCCTTCCCTATATGCCGGATACACATATTGATAACAGACTTCACAAGATATTCTTTCAACGAGGTGTGAACATTTATCGAAACACGCTGTTCCCATAGATGGAAAATAACGTCATTTACAAAAGATTCGGACATGAAAATATCCGGCACATATTGATACGCCGTCTTACATAGCATAACGTAGTATTTGTCATAAAGCGCCCGAT
>JAIRMH010000213.1 GCA_031258835.1 Tannerella sp. | reverse complement strand
GCAATATACGCCCGAAGCCATTGCCGTTCTCGAAAAGGAAGGACCTAAATACCAGTATGGCGGCGGTTGTTTGTCCGACGGTATTTTGGGATCTTGGATGTCTTTGGTTTGCGGAATGGATGAAGTGATTGATAAGGACAAAGTATGCAGTCACTTAAAATCCGTTCACAAATACAATCTGAAAAAAGACTTGAGGAATCACGCCAATCCGCAACGCCCGACTTTTGCCTTGGGCGGCGACGGCGGTTTGTTGTTGTGCTCATGGCCCAATGGAGGAAAATTACAGCTCCCGTTTGTGTATAGCGACGAAGTATGGACAGGCATTGAATATCAGCTTGCTTCGCACCTGATGTTCGAAGGCGAAGTTGAAAAAGGCTTGGATATTGTCCGCACGGTTCGCAAACGGTACGACGGGCGCATCCGCAATCCGTTCAACGAATACGAATGCGGCGCCTGGTATGCCCGCGCTATGGCTTCGTATGGACTCTTGGAAGGATTAACAGGCGTCCGTTACGATGCGGTCGAAAGTATCCTCTACATTGATTCGCGAATAGGAAATAACTTTACCTCTTTCCTTTCCGCCAATACCGGCTTCGGTAATGTCGGCTTGAAAAAAGGAAAACCGTTCCTCGACGTCAAATACGGTTCGATTCCGGTCAAGAAATGTATTGTTTCGGGAATTGAAATGCTTTGTAAAATTAATTAAATGACACTTATGTATTAATAAACATGAAAAAAAGAATTATTTATTCAGTATTGCTTTTGTTGGCCGCCGGTATTATATCCTGCAACAAAAGCGCTAAAAAGGAAACAACAATGGATTTATTTGAAAAAGGTACATTTGGCTATGACTTGAGGTATCTCTCCGGAAAGGATAGCCTTATTGTCTTGAGCGCTCCTGACGAACAGGCCCAGGTGATTGTTTCGCCCAAATACCAGGCGAAAGTATTTACAAGCTCTGCTGCCGGACAGGAAGGAAGAAGTCTGGGTTTTGTCAATTACAAGGCGTTGGATTCCGAAGTAACCGACGAACACATGAATGGCTATGGCGGAGAAAACCGCTTTTGGCTGGGCCCCGAAGGAGGAAAATATTCGGTCTATTTCCAGCCGGCGGCCGAACAGGTATATGCTAATTGGCACACGCCAGCTCCGATCGACGTCGAACCTTGGGAGGTTGTCGAATCCGGTAAGCAAAGCATTTCGCTGAAAAAGGAAATGGAAATCACAAATTACTTGGGAACTCGCTTGAAATTGCTGGTAAACCGGAAAATTTCGCTGATTGAAACAGCCGGAATCCAATCCGGCTTGGATATTGAAATGAAATCAGGGGTAAAAGCCGTTGCCTACACCACCGAAAACATTATTACCAACCGGAACGATTTCGAGTGGACAGAAGAAACCGGAACCATTTGCATCTGGATGCTGGATATGTTTGTCCCGGCGCCCCGCGCAGTAACAATTATTCCTTATAATGAGGGAGATGAAAACGAATGGGGAAAAATAGTCACTTCCGATTATTTCGGGGAAATCCCTTCCGACCGCTTGAAAATAAAAGACGGCATTATTTATTTGAAAACCGACGGCAAATTTCGCAGCAAGCTGGGATTAAACGTTAAACGTACTAAAGCGATAGCCGCTAACTACGATCCGGATGCCAAACGCCTCACGGTAGTTACCTACGATGTGGACAAAAACGCCATCTATCTGAATCAGGAATGGAATCCCGGAAAAGACCCCTTGATTGGCGATGCCATGAATGCCTATAACGATGGCCCCTTGGAAGACGGAAGCATCATGGGACCTTTCCTCGAACTCGAAAGCGTTTCTCCCGCCGCATTCCTGCAACCGGCGCAATCGCTTTCGCACAAACATTCGGTCTATCATTTCATCGGTGAAGAAGATGTGTTAAACCCCTTGGCAGAGAAATTGCTTGGAGTTTCCACGTATGAAATAAAAAGGATATTTGATCAATAGAAATAAAAACAAAGAGAGCGTCTCTAAATGGAGGCAATAATAATAATAGTTTTAAATCGTAATACATGAAAATTATGTCAAAAAAAGTTAAAAAACGGGAGGGTAAAATGGCAAACCTCTCTAAAAAGCTGCTAATGAAATCAGTAGCATTGTCCATTTACTTGTTATCGGGCCTGATATGTCTGCCGATGTTTGCACAGGACAGTCGTGACAGCGCCAAAAAGATAGAAGGCGTTGTGCTTGACGTAAATGGAGAACCGTTAATAGGTTTGGTAGTTGTAGTGAAAGGTACGGATCGAGCAAAACCTACCGACCTGAACGGAGAATTTGTGATCGACGTGAAACCGTCGGACGTGCTTGTATTTTCGTATTTGGGATTTCAACCACAAGAAATTCCGGTATTGGACAAAACCCGGCTCAATGTAATTATGCGCGAAGCGAGTATAGAGCTGGAAGACGTCGTAGTAGTAGGTTACGGTCATCAGAAGAAGATATCCATTACGGGCGCCGTTTCCAACGCCAACGTGCGGGATCTGCAAGCCGTACCTTCCGCTTCGTTTTCCAATGCGCTGGCAGGGCAACTGCCGGGTCTTATCACCCGCCAGCCTTCCGGCGAACCGGGCTTCGACGAAGCTACCCTCTTTGTGCGCGGTATAGGAACGTTCACGTCCAAACGGCATCCGATTGTTTTTGTCGATGGCATTGAGCGCGACATCAATATTGTGAACCCGCAGGAAGTAGAAAGCCTTACCATACTGAAAGATGCTTCTTCTACGGCTGTCTATGGAGTACGCGGAGCGAATGGAGTCATTCTAATCACCACCAAGAAAGGGAAAAAGGGAAAACCTCAAGTCTCGTTCCGTTCCGAATATGCCTCATTAGCGGCTACGCGGTTCCCTGAATACATCGAGGCGTATGAATACGCTACCCTGATGAACGAAGCGAGGATAAATGTCGACCAGACGCCTGAATTTTCGGAAGAAGTGATAGGATATTACAGGGACGGATCCGATCCCTACCTCTATCCCAATGTAGACTGGATAAGCGAAGTATTCAAGAAAAATACCTGGCAGTCGTCGCAGAACCTGACCATTTCGGGAGGGAACGAAAATGTTCGCTACTACATCAACCTGGGTTATATTGGTAAAGACGGGTTGTATAAAGAGGATAAATTGCTTGATTACAAAACCAACGGCGGAAAATTCCGCCGCTACAACCTGCGATCCAATGTGGATGTAGATGTTTCCAAAGACATTGAAGTGAACATAGGGCTTGCCACTACCATTCAAGACAGAGGCTATCAGGGCGCATCTGCCGGAAATATTTGGGATCAGATACGCAGAACTTCCGCGCTGGTCTATCCGGTACGGAATCCCGATGGCTCCATAGCCGGCGGAGGCGCTACCGGCTACTTGCTCGAAAATCCGTATGGACAGGCTACCCAAACCGGCTACACGCAGATGTTTATAGGGCACAGTCAGGGTAATGTAAACGCCCGCTGGGATTTGTCGAACCTCGTCGCCAAAGGATTGTCCGTATCCGCCAAATTTGCTTTCGACTACTATTACAAGAACGAAGTTGCCCGCCGCGTTGCTTACGAAGTAAAACAGGTAACCGGCATGGATGCGGACGAAAATTACATTTACCAGACCTGGCGTGAACCGGGAACGATGGGATATCAGGTCGCTATCCAAGACGCCACCTACGACTTGTATTATGAAACCGCCCTTAATTACGAACGCACGTTCGGAAGACACAACCTGGGCGCCATGCTCCTGTTTAACCGGAAAGAATACAAGCTGCTGACCGCCGGAACATCCATTGGTAACCTTCCATACCGCCACCAAGGGCTGGCCGGACGGTTTACCTACAACTTTGATAGCCGCTACATGGCCGAAGTGAATATCGGCTACAACGGCTCCGAACAGTTCCCCAAAGGCAATCGCTACGGCTTCTTCCCTGCCGTATCGGCCGGATGGGTGCTTAGCAACGAAAGCTTCTGGGGAGTCGACTTCGTAAACCACTTGAAACTGCGGGGATCGGTCGGGCAGGTCGGTAACGATCAGGCCGACGGCGACCGCTACCTTTATATAACGGCTCTGGACGTAAATCCTCACGCCGGAGTGGAATACTGGTACGGACCGGAGCAAATCAGGATTCACGGTATCGAAGAATCCAAATTCGGCGTGCCGCTGAAATGGGAAACAGCCACCAAATACAATGCAGGAATTGATTTGGGGATATTGAATGTCTTCAATCTTACCATGGATATTTATAAGGAACACAGGACGGATATCCTTCTCAGACGGGCAACTGTGCCCGGTTTCGTTGGCCTTGTGCCCCACGGCATACCCTACGGCAATATCGGAGTCGTAGATAACAAAGGTTTCGACGGTTCGATCGAGTTCAAAAACAAAACGTCTTATGGATTGATGTATTCCTTCAATGTGAATATCTCGTATGCCCGCAACACCATTATCGAAGACGATTCGCCCCGACCGGCCGAACCATATCAGGATCACAGGGGTCAACCCATCGACCGGCCTATGGGACTGATTGCTTTGGGACTGTTCGAATCGCAGGAAGAAATAGACCAATGGCCGAAATCGACCTTTAAAACCGATCTGATTCCGGGCGACATCAAGTATGAGGATGTAAACGGCGACGGGTTCATCGACAACAAAGACGAGGTGTATATGGGACACCCATTCATCCCCGAAATCATGTTCGGCTTCGGAGGTTCGTTGAACTATAAAAATTTTGACGCAACCGTCCATTTTTCCGGCGTTGCCAACCGAAGCACATTCATAACGGGCGACGGGATATGGCCGTTCCAACTGGGATACGGAACATACAACATTCTGAGGGAATATTACGACAACCGGTGGATACCCGGCGAAGACGTCGATAACAGCGCCGCCAAATATCCGACTGTTGTCGCCACAAGTGCAAATGTCCACAACAACCGCAATTCGACCCTCTATTTGAAGGATGCCTCCTACATACGGCTGCAAAGCGCCGAAATCGGTTACACGCTTCCGCGCAAATGGACAAACGCATTGAAAATGGAAAGCATCCGCTGCTTCCTGAACGGAAGCAACCTGTTTACTTTCGATAAACTCAAAATAGTTGATCCCGAACAAAACATCGGAGATAATTATCCTTTGCAGAGAACAATTAACATAGGAGCTCAAATCAATTTTTAAATACATACAATCCAATGAAAATAAAATATTATCCTGTTATAGGAGCGGCGATTGTTGCCGCAAGCCTTCTGTGGGTAGCCTGTGAAGATTATTTAGACAAGCTTCCGGAAGAAGACATGACAATAGAGAGAACCTTCTCGGAATACACACATGCCAAAAGGTTTCTTGCAGGCGCCTACATGCATCTACCCAAGGAAATCAATTGGATGGGCGATCTGAATAATACGTCGGACCGCAATCCGTGGGTGGGAGCAAGCGACGAAATGGAAATCGCCTACGATGGCGCGGCATCGCATTTGATCAATGCCGGATCCGTAAATCCACAGAACTCGCACAATATTTGCCCCGTATGGAACGAATGTTTCATGGGTGTGCGGAAGGCGAATATCTTTATCGAAAACGTCGATAAGATACCGCTGATACTGGCCGGTACCGAATCGCTGTCGGATGTTTTTACCGAACAGGAACGCAACGAGTGGAAAGGTGAAGCCTACATGCTGCGGGCTATGATGTATTTCGAACTGATAAGAACTTACGGACCGGTGCCGATACTCGAAAACTCGCTGGAAACAGACGCCGACTTCAATTCCGTCAGGCGTAGTCCCGTGCAGGAATGTATTCAACTTGTGGCAGATGACTGCGACAGGGCAGCCGCCCTCCTTCCTATGCGGTACAAAGAGGGAACCAATCCGGATACGGGAATAGACGAAAGCGCCAAGATGGGACGATTTACCAAAGGAGCGGCGCTTGCCTTGAAATCGAGAATCCTGCTCTATGCCGCCTCCAAACTTTACAACGGCGATCCCGATTATGCCGATTTCGAGGACAACGAAGGCACTCCTCTCTTCCCGCAGTCGGAAGACCCGGGCAAGTGGGCGATAGCCGCCGCTGCAGCCAAGGCATGTATCGACTCCTGCGAGGCGGCGGGACACCGGCTCTACAGAGGAGACGGCAGCAATTTTATTGACAATTACCGCAACATATTTCTGGATGACTACAATGATGAGTGGATATTCTGGCGCACGCTCGATTATTGGACGCACTTCGACCGGTGCAGTACCCCGTTGAGCTTGTTGGGCTTTTCCATCCTGTGTCCCACGCAGGAACTGGTAGACGCTTTTCAGATGGCCGACGGATCGACGCCCATTACCGGCTATGAAGCCGACGGTACGACTCCAATTATCAATACGGCTTCGGGATACCTCGAAACAGGCTATATTGCCGCGGCAAGCCCTGATGGATATTGGCGTGCAGGTGTGAGAAATATGTACGTCAATCGCGAGCCGCGCTTCTATGCTGTTATCAACTTCGCCGGCAAGCAGTGGCGATCTTCGACTTGCCAGTTTTGGAATACGGGAACCGACGGATACTCCCGGCACAACGCTTCCGACTACTGCAAAACGGGTTACCTGAACGTAAAATACGTGAATCCCGGCGTTGCTTTCAATCCCTACTCCGGCGAGAAGAAAAAATGCTGGGTATATTTCCGCTTGGCGGAAATATACCTGAATTATGCGGAAGCGATCAACGAAGCCGAAGGCCCTGCTAAAGCCTACGAATATGTGAACCACATACGCGGGCGCGCCGGTTTGCCCGACCTGACTGCCGGATTGAACAGAGATCAGATGAGGGAAGCCATACGGCACGAGCGCCGCATAGAACTGGCTTTCGAAACGCACCGTTATTTCGACGTCCGTCGCTGGAAGATTGCCGAACAGACCGACAACAAGCCTGTACATGGACTGAACATCACGAAAGGAAACCGTTTGAACGACGACGAATTTTACCGGCGAGTTGTGGCCGACCCGCGCTCTTTCGAAAAGAAGAATTATTTCTTCCCCGTGCCGTATAATGAAATAAGCCTGTCGAATTTCAATATTGTTCAGAATCCGGGATATGCTTCCGAATAAAAAAGATTCCCATGATCAATAGCGTAGGGCTTTGCCCTACACTATTGAATCAAGGCTTTTAGCCTTGTTTTGAATACATTACTTAATTTTTATGTTTATCTTAAATTATTTTTTTATTATTCATTTTTTAAATTATTTCATCATGAAAAAAATTATTTTCTTAGGTTTATTTGTGTGTTTGTTTGCATTCGGTATGAATGCGCAGTACAATGTATTTGATGGTATTGCGGGTCAACATGGCGACATTGCCGTTGGCGATGTGGATAACGATGGCGACCTCGATGTTCTTTTCGCAGGCGAAATGCGCTACGCTCCACATGCTTACCAGGGCGGATTGTATATCAACGACGGACAGGGCAATTTCACGTACAAGGAATGTCCCGTAATGCCGGGCTTTCGTGCCTGCATCGACTTGGGCGATATTGACGGCGACGGCGATCTGGACATTCTTTTCGGAGGACACAAAAATGGAGGTATTTATGAAGCCAATGCACGCGGTATAGCCCTCAACGACGGACAGGGTAATTTTACGATTGCCGACATAGCCGACTATCCACACTTGGAAATGCTGTGCCCCACAGTCGTTTTTGCCGATTTCAACAACGACGGTTTGCTCGACTATCTGAATGCTCCGGAGGACGAACAAACGCGTTGGGATTGGGAACTTGAACAGGACATAACGTATTTCGGCAAATGGACTTTTTATTTCCAGCAGCCGGACGGCTCGTTTGTAGCAGACGACACCCAATTCCAAAATTATTTCCGCGATCCGGTGATTACGGCCGGCGACTTCGACAATGACGGCGATGTAGACCTGTTTTATCAGGGCTATATTCCGCCTGCAAGCGCCGTTAACGAAACTTTTCCGGATTTGACGGCAGGCCGGTGGGCAACCCTTCTTTTTGCCAACGATGGAACAGGACAGTTCAGCCTCAGCTACGATTTTGCCTATTCCGGGCTTGGAAGCTGCGACTGGGGCGACCTGGACGGCAACGGATGGTTGGATGTTATTTTTGTTGGCGACGGATTTTATATGATTCCGGATGTTTGGGAAGCGCTACACAACCGCATCTGTCTAAATTTCAATGCGTCTTTTTCCGAATTGCCTGCTTTGGACAGAGCCGGTCAGTTCTCGCTACAGGGTGCGGATGTATTGCAGGATTTCGATAACGACGGCGATGTGGATGTACTGTTTGGCGGATGGAATGCTGATATTCAACTTCAAAAAACGTATGTGTACGACAATATTTATAGTAGCGGCGATTTTGATTATGAAACAAGTTTGCAATACAATACCTATTTGACGGACAGTTACATTCCCGGTATGTCGGAACAGGATTTTGAATGTGCCGACCTCAATGGTGACAATGTGGTTGATTTCGTTTATATGGGTTTCAAAGGCGCAAATAGCTTTAATACAGACGTATGGGGAGATAATGTGAATATTGCAGCCTGGACGCCCGGTTTGTCTGATCGTGCTGCCGCCTACACTAAACTGAACGCGCCGCGCAACTTGTCGGCTACCAAAACGGCAGTCGGCGACAAATGGCAGATTACTTTCTCGTGGGATGAACCGGATAATATCGGCGCCAAAAAAAGCGTCACCTACAACCTCGCGCTCAAAAACACCACCACCGGCAAATGGCTCTATTATCCCAATGCCATTGTTGGCGGTGCGAAAGACGGTTTCCGTCAGGTAAACCGCATGGGCAATATGTATCTCAACAAACAATGGACGCTAACCCTCCCCCAAGGCAATTACGAATGGACGGTACAGGCTATCGACCCGGCCCGTTTAGGCGGGAGCTTTGCGCCCATGCAGTCGCTTGATACACAGGTGGGTATAAAAGAACTTTCATTGGACGGGTTGAAAGTTACCTCGTCGAATGGAAATCTGGTCATAACGGATAATAACGCCGGTTTACTGAATCTGAAAGTATATACCGTTTCCGGGCAAACAATAATGGATACTCCATTCTCAGGCTATTTCAGCGCTCCTCTGCAAAAGGGTGCTTATATTGTCAAAATAATGGGGAATCAAGGTTCAATAACCGAAAAAACAGTTATAAAATAATTCTTTATCTGTATGATTCAAGATAAATTATATACGATTTTAGGCGCCTTTCTTTGTTGCCTTTGTATATCCTGTAACGGACAGGAAGGGAATGATGTTATTTCGAAAGAGGAAGTCGAAATCTTGTTGAGCGCCGATACTTTGTGCACCGCCTCCACTGTTTCGAATACGGTGGAGGTAAGGATTACAAACAGGAATGCCGTACAAAAATTAGTTATTAGAAAACGGGATTCCAAAGAAACTACCTTGCACAAAAGTATTCCGGCAGCCGATCTTGATGAAATTTTGACTTTTACTTATCAGCCGAACGAGGTCGATGAAAAACAGTTTTATTTCATTTTTCAGGCGCAGGACGGTAACGGCAAGGCGCTTGCCTCCAAAAATTTGTTTGTCGAAACGCAATACGGCGTCATTGTTTCCAACCTGACAAAAATAGCGCGGGTAACGGGCAAAACGTTAAGCGGAGAAAATATTGTCAATCCGAATCATACAGATGAGCTGTATAACGTTGGCGGAACGGATTTAGGTATTATTTGGGATATGGAAAACGGCTATTATGGTTTGTTTTTCGGCGATACCTACGGACGCAATTTCCTGCCGGTGGGTGGAGGCCCCGGCCCGGCAGGGGATTGGCGTTCCAACGTACTGGCTTTTTCCAACGATACCGATCTGGACGACGGGTTGAGTTTTTCGGGCATGGCTGTCGACAACAACGGCCATGCACGGGAAATCGCCTATTCTGCCAAAAACACTTCGGGCAACGGCGATTATACTTCCATTCCGACGGCGGCTATTCATGCCGACGGGGTTGATTATCTACATTACATGAATATCCGCACATGGACGGGATGGGTTACCAACTATTCGGCGCTGTATGCATCCGCCAATCACGGCGAAACATGGAGGCGTTGCAGCGAAGTCATTTTTCAGGGTAACAGTAATTTCGGTCAAGTAGCTTATGCTAAAAAAGACGGATACGTGTATATGATGGGAACGCCTACGGGACGGGACGGTTCGGCTTGTCTGGCGCGTATCCCTGAAAAGTCGATGCTCAAGCAAGCCGACTACGAATACTGGAACGAGCAGGAAGGTTGGATAAAAGGAAACGAGAGCGCTGCGACAATCCTTATCGGCGGTCGGGTGGGCGAAGCTTCGCTGATGTATCATGAAAAATTCAAACGTTGGATTTATGCTTATGTCGATGCCGACGGCGGCCTGATCTATCGCGATGCTCCGGAGATTACCGGTCCCTGGGCACCCGAAAAAGGGCTGGTTACTAACGGCTATCCGGGAGCATACGGACAGTTTATGCATCCGGGCAAGGCTTCGGATAGCAGGCTCTATTTTACCATGTCGCAATGGGATCCTTATAATGTTTTCCTGATGCGCGTGGATTTACGATGCGTGGAATAGAAAGAGTTAAGAGTTAAGAGTTAAGAGTTAAAAGTTAAGAGTTAAAAGTTAAGAACTAAGAGTTAAGAGTTTTCGATTTATGAGGAATATCTTTTTAATATTGTTGTTATTTATTGCCGGATTAACCGTTTCGGCGCAAACAGTTACCACCGGTTCGCTGCTGGAGGAACTGATAGACCGCGAGGCGCTGGTCAAGTTTCCGTCGCCCGCTTATACGCTCAAGCAGTTCAGCAGTTACGACCGAGCTTCTGTCGGCCCCAACGTCAACGGATGGTTCGGCAATGAAGACAACAATCAGTTTATCCGTACAGAAACCAATATGGGCAGGCGTGAATATGTGCTGTTCGATGCACAGGGGCCGGGCGCTGTGGTTCGATTTTGGGCAACCGTGGCCGGTTATTCCAAATCCATGTTTTTGCGTGTCTACATAGACGGGAAAAGTACGCCCGCCATTCAGGGCGAACTATTATCGTATCTCGGCAACGGCGGCCTGGTGCCTGCGCCATTAGCAGCATCTGTGGCAAGCAGTACGGTAAAGGAACAGCGGGGAAATAATTTTTATTTGCCTGTGCCTTATGCACAATCTTGCAAAATAACAGTAGAATGTGAAAATGAACTTGTATCGCCCCCGACCGGCGAAGTGCTTTATTATAATATCAACTATCGAATGTATCCGGACGGAACCGATGTACAGTCTTTTTCTTCGGCCGACATCGTTTCTACCTATAAAAACACGCTCGACCAAGTGGTTACGGCCTTGCGCAATTACAACCGCCAAATACCGGCCAACACGATTGCCGAACAGAGCAACAATGTTATGCTGGCAACCGGCCAACACGCTTCGCTACAGTTTTCCGGTTCCAAAGCCATACGGCAACTCAAAATCAAACTTTCGGCGGCAGACTTTCCGCAGGCGTTGCGCTCTACCGTTTTGTCCATTTCATTCGATGGCGAACAACGGGTTTGGGCGCCTGTGGGCGATTTTTTTGGAACGGGCTATTTGCTTTCGGCTTACAAATCGTGGTATTCCGAAGTGAGCGCCGACGGAACAATGGCTTCCTACTGGCTGATGCCGTTTTCGGAGCAATGCACCATTCGCCTCGAAAATCTGGGTGCGGAAAACGTACAGGTAGAAACATTTGAAGCGCTATCGGTTGATCGGGCATGGGACGCGGCACGCGATATGTATTTTGGTGCCGGCTGGTATGAAGAATACGATATGCCGAGTTGGGACGAAAACGGCAACCATTTCGACTTGAATTTGATAACGCTCACCGGCAAAGGCAAACTGGCAGGCAACGGAGTTACGTTGTTCAACACCGCTACGGCGTGGTGGGGCGAAGGAGATGAAAAAATTTATGTCGATAACGAACCTTTTCCGTCTTCTTTCGGCACAGGCAGCGAAGACTATTACGGCTATGCGTGGTGTTTGCCTGCCCTGTTTTATCATCCGTTTATTGCCCAGCCCGACGGCAACGGTAATTTAGAACCCGGTCATTCCGTTAATTTACGCTATCGCTCGCTGGACGCCATTCCTTTTTCCTCAAAGTTGCAATTCGATATGGAAATGTGGCATTGGAATTATACGCGGATGAATTATGCACCCATTACCTATTTTTATCTGCAAAGCGGCAGTTCCAATCTCGGCGTGAATACCGAAATGGCGCAAAAAAAGGTTGTTACCAATCGTGATCAATTAATAAACAACATAGTAGATAAATATGGGATTGTAGAATTTGAAAACATGCCCGATACAAAATCCGGCGGAAACAACCAATTACAATATGACTCTTTCGGATTGAATTGGGGAGATTACGGTCAATCTTGGTGGCGCGATGCGGCTCCATACGATTGGATAGAATATATTTTTATTTCGGCCGTCGAAGGTTATTTTCCTTTGGAAATGAACATCACCAAGGCAAACGATTATGCCCGGTTCGACGTCTATTTCAATGACGTAAAATGCACCTCTGTCGATGCTTACAGTCCGTTTATCACTACCGAATGGATTTCGCTGGGCGAAAGGCAGGTAAGAAAAGGCGAAAACAGGATACGGATAGTCCTTACCGGAAGAAATCCCTCTTCGATAGGCAATGTATATATGGTTGGATTCGACCGTTTACAAATTTACAATTATTATGATACGGGTGTGGAAAATCTGCCTGTCGGAGTGAGTATCTATCCTAATCCGGTAACGGATAAACTGATCATTGCCTCGGTAAATGTCGGAGAAAATTTGAAAGCGGATTATATGCAAATTTTTGATTTGTCCGGCAAGAAAATAATATGCCGGAAACTCTCCAATCTTAACCCTCACTTTTCAGTTATTGATGTTTCTTTGCTGCAGCCGGGTATGTATTTGCTACGCCTGCAAATCGAAAAACAAATCTATACTGAGAAACTAATAAAGGTTTGATTATTAAATATTTATTATAAAAACATGAAAAGAAAAACAAATAAATCAAGTTGGATTTCATTGATACTTCTTCTTTACTTCTTTAGTTGTCAGGGAGAAGAAGCCTCCAATTCCCGTTTACAGGTAACAACGCTTGGCGCTGAGGGAGTTACTAGTACAGAAGCTGCTTGCAGGGGAAGCGTTTCCGGAAAGAAAGAAAATATTTCTGCTTATGGTATTGAATTGATATACGACAATGATACGGTTGCCTACCGGCGGATAAACAGTCTCTCCGGTGATGAATTTATTTTCAAAATACCCGGATTGATTCCGGCATCTTCCTATCAATTCCGCGCTTTTGCAAACGACGGAACAATGCACTACGGAGATATGATGAGCTTTACAACGGCGCAACCTAAAATAATCGCTGCACATATCCCTTTTGCCGATCCCTTTGTACTGTATCACGAGGGGGTTTATTATGCCTACGGCACTAATTCCGATGACGGTATTCCGGTTTATACCTCTCATGACCTCGCCTTATGGAAGCGGCATTCGACGCTGGCGCTCAGTAAAAGCAATTCGTATGGAGACAAGTGGTTTTGGGCGCCGGAAGTGTATTACAGGCCGGAAAATAAAACTTTCTACATGTACTATTCGGCAGAAGAACACATCTGCGTTGCCACATCCAATTCGCCGCTCGGCCCTTTCGAACAGAAGATAAAACAGCCGATGCGCACGGAAAAGTCCATTGATAATACGCTGTTTATAGATGACGACGGCACACCGTACCTGTTTTTCGTACGCTTTACGAACGGGAATGTGATTTGGTCTGTCGAACTGGAAAGCGACTGGACGACGCTCAGGGAAAACACATTGAAGATGTGTGTGGAAGCTGTTACCGGATGGGAAAGAATACAGGCTAAGGTGGTAGAAGGCCCTTCGGTAGTGAAACAAAACGGCGTTTATTACCTCCTCTATTCTGCCAACGATTATCAAAGTCAAGATTATGCAGTGGGCTATGCTACAGCCAATGTGCTGACGGGTTCGTGGAAAAAAGCGCCGGAAAATCCGATTTTACATAAGCCGAACGCAGAACTGACCGGTACCGGACACGGCGCCGTATTTAAGGATAACGACGGTAATTTTCGCTATGTGTTTCATGCACATTGCGACCATGCGACGATTCATCCGCGCAAAATGTACATTACCGGCCTGACCATTGGCGATGACGGAAAAATGAAAATGGACAAGGACAATATAATAAGTCCGGTTGAAT
>JAIRMH010000205.1 GCA_031258835.1 Tannerella sp. | reverse complement strand
CGACCAAGCGGTTCTTTTCTATGATCTTCGACGTGTCGACGTCATAATTCACTACGCACGATGCACACAGACACAGATTCAAGAGGAAAATTACGCCCTGCCGAATCGGGAGGGACGTTACGCAGGCGGCGCGAAAAGATCTTGCGCGTGTCATGGTACGGAAAGTAGATAGCCGTTTCATCGTTCAAAAAGGGATAAAGAGTTGCAGTTGCCAGTCATTTAATTTTCCTCTTTCAAAATAATCGGTTTTCAAAGAATTCATAATCCCTTTTTTATAAACAAGCGCCAGTTCAACATACTTCATGTTATAACCTATCTTTCCTGCAACCGGGACATCAAACCGTTTTTCACTGCGCTCTCCCAACTGGTAAAAACGGTATGTCGGATCGACGCCTGCGCCCACAAACAATCCTTTATATAAATTGTAGTTCACGCTTAATCCGACCGACAGGTTACAGAAGAAAAAATTTCCGACAGGAAAACTAATGACCGCGCCGTCGGGAGCAGCTTCCGTACGTTTATAAAATATACTGTATTCCGCTTTTTGTAAACCGACCTGAATATCCGTATCAAAAAATAACGGATTCTCCCGCCCCCTGAAACGGAGTTTATAGCCCAACAGCGCGTTATATTTATAATCGGTAACGCCCCTGTCGAATGTCGTATATTCATCGCTGTTATCCGAATAACCGATGCCACACGCCGACCCGCGGCCCCCGCCCAGCAGGAATCCGTGCCGCAACTCGACTTGGCAGGCGGCGCCCGTCACAATCAGCGTTAAAAATAATAAGGTGAATAATTTCTTCATAATTTTATGTTTTATGTTTGTTGCAAATCTGCCGGCAAAGATAAATCAATAAAATAAACATATCAAAGAAAAGTCCGGAAAAATCATACTGCATCGCGCCTCTCCCTGTTTCTTTTTCTTCCCATTAATCGCTTGTTCTATTCACCCGGCCTGTCGTCGAATTCAACCTCCTCTCGCGTCTCAAAATGGGATAAACAGTTGCAGTTGAAGGTCGTTCAATTTTCCTTTTTCAATGCGGTCTGATTCCATTACATTAAACATCCCTTTCTTGCAGACAATCGCGATGTCAAAATATTTTAACTCGTAACCCAACTTGGCGACAAGCGTCATGTCGAACGGTTGATCACTATATTCTCCCAATTCATAAAACCGCCAGATCGGTTCTAACCCTGCGCCTGCATACAGGTTTTTTGTTATTTTAAAATTAGCCGTCAAACCCAGAGAGGCATTACAAAAAATAAAATCATTGATGTGAATTACCCCATCCATCACACTTTCGTTCATAGTGTTCAAATAATGGACATTCAAATTAGCTATCCGAAGGCCGGCTTGAAGATCAACATCGTAAAACAAACGACTGTCCGACGGACTATATCGAAATTTGTAACCTGCCGTGGCATTGAACTTATAATTGCTGGAACCTGATACAAATTTATAGTCTTCATTAACCGGATTCGTTGCCCTATAGGATACTCCGCTCAAACTCCCCGTCCCGCCGCCAAGCAGGAGACCGTGCTTAAAAGTTTGCGCATATATACCTTGTGTCAGAAAAATAAAACTGCTTACTAAAAAAAGTTTCACAAGATCCACGATGGGTATCCGGTGGCTGATCAACACTCCCTGATGAGGCGACTGCAATAGGCTACAACTGCCTAACAGCCATCTCTTGACAGCTGCTACCACGCGTAAAACGCCGTAGCATCCTTGCATACGGCAAATTATTCCTATTATATGTCTCTTCATATACATAACCAACTATTAAAATCAGATGCGCCAAAAATAAATATTATCTCCGAATCCGGCAAGTTTTTTCTCTATAATGCACGTCGCACCAGCAAAAAGAGAGCGTCCAAAATCTTTTTTTAGACGCCCTCTTGCCGGATTAATTGTCGCTTGTCCATTTAAGGTCTCATAGTGACAAGCCTCATCTATCCTCCTATGCATTAGACTTCAAGACAATTATCACATTGGAAGACCTTTTAAAAATATCGTCTCAAATTAACGCCCACAGTAGCAATTTCTTCTATTCCCTGTTCATCAACATAAACTCCTATTCTCCATTTTTCTGCAATTTGATATTGATAGCTTGCCGATATACAATAATCAAATACCGAATTCATCTGCGACCTCATATATTCAAAATCATTTCCCCTGCGAGAATCTAACAAACCGAACTGCGTATATCCTCCGGCAGCGTATAGAGATAGACTATGTTTTGAGCGAGTATTGAATATTTTTATAAAATCAACTCCAACGTTTAACATGAAAGAATTGGCCGTTCGCCCATAAATATTTACATATCCCCCTGTTGCAGTTTCATATTTCAAATCTATGCTGCGTTCATAATCTTTAAACAGCATATTTGTAGATAAAATACCCACCACACTAATATTGATGAAATTAATGTCAACTCCTACCTCCGGCTTTACTGTCCAAGCATCCCCTCCGTAAGTTACAGGGTCGGCGCCAACGCTCAACTGAACATATGGACGGATGTTCAACCGAGCGCCTGTATGAATACTTATAACTGCAAACACACACATCAAAAGCAATCGCATTCCTTTTTTCATAACTTTTTATTATTTTAGAATAGCCGGCAAAGATAAATCAATAAGATGAAAAAACCAAAGAACGGGCCGAGAAAATATCACGGGGTGGTGTGTCTTCGTGTAGCGTAAAATGGGAAAATTTCTTATTTGATCCACCACGTTTTCTGGTTGATTTTATCATTTCCTTCCCCAAACTGGCTTTTGATTGCTTCCGCTACGTTTTGGGCGTTGTAATCGTATTCCGACTGCGGATACATCCACCGGAAAGGTATTTCCACGCCTAAAGGACGACGGTATTCGGGATAACCTGTCCGAAGCATTTCAAAATATGGCGTCCATTTGCCTTGCAAAAACGACTGAAAATATTTCTGGAGCAGGATGGTTTCTATTTTTTCTTCCGGAGACGTTTTCTGTGACAAGTCGTTTACCGGTTCTGCCAAATAATCGGACGCCGCCGCTTCATCCACAAACTGCCCTAATCCTTTGGCATACGTTTCGTAGAATTTAAACGAGGCTTTCACTCCATTTTGATAATAGCCGTTCGCATCGCCGGATATCCATCCCCGCACGACCGCTTCGGCAAGAATCAACTGCAATTCGGAATAGCCCAACAAGACCGACGGCTCATTGGTAGGATCCTGATAGTAACGTTCCAGTACTTTTGAGACTTTTCCCTGCGTCGCTTTTTCATTGACTGTTCCATAGGGCGCCGCCGGATCGCCGCCTTCATAAGCCGTGAAATCATTCAACGCTTTTCCCGCTTCTTTCGCTTCTTTGGTCTGCGTGCAGAAAACAAATAAGCGCGGGTCTTTATGATCTTGCAAACGACGGATGAAAGTCGAATCCATGTACATTCCCGAACCATAACCGCTCGAATTAAACTCCGGATAACGGTTCCCTTCCTGATTCAGGTAAACCAATTGCCCGTTATCCTGAATATCCCGCATCAACGGTTCATTTTGTACGATTGCTGCAAAACGGCTTCCGACATTCAAATCCGAATCGGATTCTCTTCGAGACAGGGACAATAAAATTTTCAGACGAAAGGAATTTATCATCCGGCGCCATTTATCGGTAGACCCGTCATAAATGATGTCGCCGCGGATGATCGTATTTTCGTTCTTCAACAGTTCGACGGCCTCTTCCAGTTCCTTAATAATCCCCATGAAAACTGTTTTCTGGCTATCGTACACGGGATTATAAACAGCATCCGACTCGCCTTTCAAGGCTTCTGTGTAGGGAATATCACCGAATTGCGCTGTCATGCTGTAAAAATAATACGCCCGGAAAAATTTGCCCAAAGCGATATAGCTTTTTTCGTTAATACGTTCGGCCTCTTCCGTCATTTTCCTGACATTCCGCATCGACAGGAACGAAAAGCCGCCTCGCGTCCATTTATAATATTGGCTGCTGTTTTCACCGTCGGTTTGCACCAGCATTTTGTTGGCATAAAGCGGATCTGTCCCCTGATAGGAACGAAAAACATCCCATTCGATCTGCGTAAGCAGTAACTGGGGATGGGTTTCCTTCGGATTATTGGGGCTTTCGTTGATTTCTTCAAAATCCCGGCACGACGCCAATCCGCAACATAAGAAGACTATAAGAATAAAATAATAGAATGGTTTCATAATGCTTTGTTGTTTTTATAATTTAATATGAAGAGAAAAACCTGCGTAACGCGCGCCCGGATCTTGTAAATCGTTGTCGTTGCCGAAATCGGGATCGATATAGGGCGCTCTTTTCCAAATCAACAGGTTGTATCCAAAGAAGGAAACATCAAACGACTTTATTTTCCCGAAATCAATCCGTTTGGCTAAATCATATCCAATCGACAAGTGTCTCAATTTGAAGAAAGAACGGTCGAAAATATTTGCAAATTGCCGGTCGTCCGAGTCCAACACCGCCGCCTGATAGGGATACACCTGACACCATGTTTGCCAACTGACCGTCTCCGTATTCGTCCGGTAAGTACGGGTGTCGGAAATGATATTCCCGTTTACATCGCGGGATAGTTCTCCGCCTGTAACAATCAAACCGTTCGGGACGTATACCGGTTTGCCGGCCGCATATTCAGCGTCGCGGTATTCAACGGAATTGGGATGTTTTCCTCCCCACCACATTTTTTCGGTTGTGATGGAACGGATTAAACCGCCCCATGCACCGTCAATATCAACGTTTATTTTAAAATCTCTCACATTGAAATGATTGCTGAATCCCAGTCGCCATGACGGATCTACATGCCCAAGTTTGGCGGGATACGGATCTTTGACCGGCAACAAATTATTTGCATCAAGAATCAACCGTCCGTCGGCGCTTTTCTGCCAAACGGTTGCCACGTAAGTATCGGTGCGGTCGCCTACGTTCAGGTTATTGTAGGTCGACTGTTCGCCATAGACGTCCTTCAGTTTTGTCACCGAACGGCTCCAATTGGCCGAAATATCCCATTTAAAGAGTTTGTTCGCAACGGGCTGCACTCCTAACACCACTTCGTAACCATTGGTTGCATATTGGTTTCCGTTCACTTTCCGGCTACTGAACCCTGAGGCTTCCGACAGGTTCAAGTCGATAATCTGATTCTCGTCCAAAATATGGTAATAGACCAAATCGAGCGACCATTTATTTTTGAGGAACGCTGTCGATAATCCCAATTCATAGGAAGTCGATTTTTCCGGCATGATATTCGGATTGATGATGCCTGCGGGATAAACGACGGAGGGGGTTGCGCCATATGTCACGCTTTTATTGTACGTGGAATAAATGCCGTATGGTTCCAAATCACTGGAAACCTGCGCCCAAGAACCGTATGCCTTTAGGAAGTCGACGGCTTTCGGTAATTTCAAGTATTCCGAAACCACGGTACTTAACGCTACCGACGGATAAAAATACGAACGGTTTGAGGCCGGAAGCGTGGAAGACCAGTCGTTACGGGCGGTTACGTTCAAAAATACCGCATCATAAAAGTCCAAATTGGCGGTACCGTAAACGCTTCTAATTTCCTTTTCATAATAATTGTTGGATGCCATGACCGGGCCTTGCGTATTACTCAGGCTGTAAAGAAACGGAACAATCAGTCCGTCGGTAGATTGATATTCTTCCCTGTTATGCCGGTTAAAAACGGCGGAACCGGCATTGGCCGTGAAATTGATTTTTGAGCCGAGATTTTGAAAATACGAGATCAACACGTCCGCGTCGAAATTTTGATCGCCGCGGTTCCATATTTTGAAATCGCCGTTACGGGAATCGCCGTAATTCATATACGATTTAGGGCTTTGCATGTCTTCGTATGATTTGGTTTGATGCAAAGCCAGACGTCCCTGAACGGAAAGATTGGGCAGAATCTGCCAGTTGAGACGCGTTTTGCCGTCGAGAACATTCAGGTCTTTCTTTTGTTGAAGTTCGTATGCAGCGAAATACGGATTGTTATACCACGCATAGTTGTAGTTTGCCTGACGATATCCCTCCTGTCCGGGGATATATAAATGTTTGGCAAGCTCCCGTCCGTTTACGTCGGCGCTCATCCATATCAAAATAGTGTACATATGGTTTTTGGGCCCGTAACCGTAACGCGGATAATTGGGCGAATAGACTTTGTTGTACGACAGTGAAGCGTCAAACTGTATATTGCCGGTAATATCAAATGAAGAGCTGAAATTCATTCCGCCGGTATTTAACGAAGTATTCGGCACCTGTCCCTGCTGATATGCATATTTGCCGGATGCGTAAAAGCGCGCTTTCGCACCTTTGTAGGCAATCGAAAAATTGTTGTTAGTAACAATACCTGTACGAAGAAAATCTTCCAGGTTATCATGCGAGACCCAGTCGACAGGTACTCTTTCGTACAGAGACTTATCATCATAGACAGTCCCGGAAACATCGCCCCACCATTCGATGATTTCGCCGGTTTGCCGGTTTCGGACAGGGCTGTTCCACTGGGGTATTTTTACACCGGTGTTCAGTTTCGGACCCCAAGTCATATCGCCGTCAGAGATGCCCCCGTCGGCGCCGTCCCAAAATTCATATTTGCCGTTTGAGCCGCTTCCGTATTCCTTCTGCGATTTGGGGAAAACGGTGAATCCGGCCGTAATCATGTTTTGAGTAGAAACGGAGACTTCCAATCCCTCTTTTTTCGCAGTTTTAGAAACGAGGAGAATCGCTCCGTTTTTCCCTCTTGATCCGTAAAGAGCTGAAGCCGTAGGGCCTTTCAACACGTTGATACTTTCAATATTTTCGCCGTTAATATCAAAGAAGTCTGTTTCCAGAGGTATCCCGTCCAAAACGATGAGCGGCGTTTTTCCGCGTAGAGAAATTTGCGGAGACTGGAAAATACCTGTCGGATTATTGATGGTCAAGCCTGCAATTTGTCCGGATAAAGCATTTCCGATATTCATCGTTTGCGATTCCAGCAAAGATTCATTATTGACTTGCTGTGTGGTATATCCCAAACGCTTTTTCTGTTGCTTGATACCGATTGCCGTAACCACAACTTCATTGAGAATTTGGGATTCTTCTTTCAATGTTACGTCGCAAACATCTTGATCTGCAACAATATACTCATGCGTAACATAACCGATATAGGAGAAAACAAGGATTTGTCCTTTGGAAACTTCGAGCGAATAGTTTCCGTCGATATCTGTAACCGTACCGTTTGGAGTATTTTTGACAAGGACGTTTACTTCCGGCAATCCCTCTCCCTGAAGGTCGGAAACTTTTCCTTTCAACACAGTTGTTTGGGCATACAATCCCCCTGAGAATAGCAGTAAAGCTATTCCTGAAAATGCAAATAAAGTTTTCATTATTAATTAATATTACTTGATGACAGTTTCAATATAGACGGTTAAGTTTTACTTGTTTAAACACATTGATTTGCGCTTTCACACTGCTTTTTGATTCGCTAAGAGAAGATTCGAAGCTGTCCGTATCTCTTTCGTCAATGGCGGCGACAGCCACTTCCAGCACATACGCCAACTCTCCGGCAGCTTGCTGCCGAGTCAGATTCCCTTTTTTCACTTCCTTTTTGAGATGCTTCTCCACTCTGCGAACCGAATTATAGATGTCCGGTTTACGGATGAGCGTCCGCATCGTCGGATCACCCGGAACGACTTCTTCCTTGCGGATGTAATACTTATTCACCAGCATTTTCAGGCAAGCCACCCGCTGTCCGAACTCATCTTTTTCGGCATTTTGCAGGATCACATCGTCGAATGAATCCGATACGGCTGAAAAAAATTCCCATTTGTAACCGGAGTTCCCCTCCGCTTCCACGGAAACAACGTCGCCCTTTTCCCGATATTTCCCGGTATTCGCAACGAGAAAATCTTGCGGGAATGCGTTATTCATGCAAGCGCATGAAATAAAAACCAAAAAATAAAATTTCAATCTTTCCATATTTAATCATATTTTTTCAGCGCCAAAGGTATGGAGGGAAAATTACAATTTTATTACCAAAAAACTATGTTTTTGTGAAATTTACAAACATGCCCGCTGCCTGCTGCATTCGGCGCAACGTACGCGTGAATGGGAGGCATTTTTTACAATACCGCCTCAAGTCGTACTACGCAAAACTAAACATAAAGATAACTTATTGAAATGTAGTCGAAGTTTCCAGCTTCTTGAATGCCTCCATCAACTTTTTGAGCGTCGCGGCCTCGGATTCCGCAGTTTCATCGACCGGAGTTTTGTAATAATTTTTCAGAAATGCCTCATTGCCCGACCAGACCGTAGCAATGATCCCGCGGAAATGTGATTTCATCTCTGTTGTCGCGCTTTCGCGGAAACGAAGCATGTCGTCCAATTCTTGCATTGCCACGTGCGTTTTCCGCCACGGGCAAATAGCTACATCCAATCCTTTCATGGCAAAGTATACCGGCGTCTTGTCCGGTCGATCATAATGCCAGTCGCAGATAAAGACATCTTTGGGGATCAGGTCGACAGCGCGATGTGTATTGTTCATACTGGCTTCCCATTCCCCGATGCCGGTTACTTTTCCATCTATCAGGCGGTCGCCCCAAATCATCAGCTGTTTGCCTTGCGGGGAAAGATGATTGCGCAGGGCGGCGACTTCTCCGGCAAAGAGTTCCGCCCTATCAAGGCCACTGCATCGCGGGCAATGCGCATCGCCGATGTAGAACACTTCGTCCATGCCGGCATGGAAAAGATGTGTTTCAAAAACATCGGTCAACTCGTCGACTAATGCAAATACAATTTTGTGTATGTCAGGATGTAACGGACAGTAACTCTTGCAATAAAGTCCGTCCGGATTAGGCCAACCCGGATAGTCCTCTGTTTTGACATGTGGCGTTTCGTCAAATTCAGGATAGATGCGCAACAGGTTACCCGTAGTTTTAGCCCACGATTGATGCCCCAGCAGATTAATCTGGGGAGCGACGACGATGCCGTGTTTTTTGCAGACAGCGACGATTTTTTTCACCTCCGCCTTGGCGAGGGGATTTTCGGAACGCAATTCGGGATGTGTTTCGTAGGCATATCCCCAATCTACGCGAAGAATGAGCAGGTTGAAATGTGCCGGGGCAAGTTCTTCTTCGATAAAACGAAGAAAACCGTCCAATCCATTGGACGAAGGCGCACCAATAGATAACCCGCGCACAGGCAAAACGCTGTCTGTACGATTCTCTGCTGCCTGCATCGAAAATACTGATAGCAGGACGCATACAATACTGGCCTGTATGCAGGAAAAACTTCCCTGACGGACAAACGTAAACGAACAAGAAATGGTTGTTTTCATGATGAGAAATTTTATAGTCAATAATTTACAAATGTACATGAAATTTGCGAATTTCATGTACATTATTTTTCCTGCGCCACAAATGAATCCGGATAAACCGCTTTGTATAAAAGCCGGTCGTGCTGGTCTCGAATCCATGTTTCAAATGTTCTGCTGTTTTCTTTTAATTCGATAACTCGCGCACCGAAACCGATTTTATTATAAGTGCTTTCCACACCTGTACAGCGTCCGTAAGCCAGACAAATGCCGTTGAGATAGCCGATATAGTCGTTATCGTGGTCATGCCCGACGAAAGTTCCCATTACATCGCCGCTTTCGACCATGGCGGCAAACATGCCGGTATTCAGTATGCCCGGACATTCCTTTTCCTCGCGAACGCCAAAGAACGGTGCGTTTTTCACATAATTCTTCGTCGTATCACCGAGCAGTGTATATTCGTGTAGCGGAATGTGGAAAAATGCCAATGCAGGGTATGGTATTCCTTTATTCGCATGAGTAAAGTATCGGCTGTCTTTCCTGTACCGATTTATCTGGTCAAATCCGAACCAGTCGTAACCTTCCTGTTCGCCGACGTTACTGTAAGCGTTCGAGTCGAAGAAATACAGCAGGGCGCTTGTTTTTTTTGTATTACCGGCTATTTTCAGGACGTAATTTCCGGTTCCTTTTATGTCGTCAGCGCCTTTCTGAGCAAGCGAATACGGCATAGCAGCAATATAGTCGAATATTTGTCCGCGCGTCCAATCGTGTTCGTCGTCATGATTCCCTAAAACAACGGCATAAGGGATGCTGCGTTCGGCGGCAACGGACAATACTTCGTCCCAACCCTGCTGTTGTGGGTTGCAGGTGATAATATCGCCTGTATAAACAATTAAATCGGGTTTTTCCGCATCTAATATCCGTTTCATCATTTGAATGGTTTTCACCGAACTTTCCGATCCCGTTTTATAATGTATGTCGGTAAACTGTACGATTTTGAATTTCCCGTCCTTATTAAAACTCAATTCTGTATCCTGTCCGTACATACAACCGAACATCCACATCGCTAAAACACTTAAAACAATTCTTCTTTTCATAATTTTCCATTTTTAATTCTTATTTTCTTACCCGCACGTTCTCCGGCTAATTTTATCATTTTCCGCTCCAAAGCATCCTTTGATCGCTTCCGCGACACGTGGAGCGTTATAATCGTACTGCCGACCACTGATATATCTGCCGGAAATGTATTTCCACGCTCCAAATTTCCCATTGTGCAAAGATAGAGAAGAAAAATTACAATTTCATTACAAAAAAACTGTACTTTTGTGAATTTTACAGTTATGCCTGCTACACGCATATTGCAAATGTACATGAAATTTTCGATATTACACACATACCGATAAAAATGTCCGGCAAAATTTATAGGGGGAAAATAAGATTTTGTGCCTTTTTCTCAAAAAAAGATTTGCAGATCAAAAAAAACACGTATCTTTGTGGCCGCTTAAATAATATGGTATTAATTTATTAAAGTAAAATTTTATGTATTTAGATTCATCAAAGAAAGAAGAGCTTTTCAGCAAGCACGGAAAAGCAAAATCGGCTAAAGACACCGGTTCGCCGGAAAGCCAGATCGCATTGTTTACGTTTCGGATCAACCATCTTACGGGACATCTGAAAAAAAATCACAAGGATTATAACACGTCGCGCGCATTGAAAATGTTGGTCGGTAAACGTCGTCGTTTACTTGATTACCTGACACGTGTAGATATTGAACGTTATCGTGCAATAATCAAAGAATTAGGCATCAGAAAATAACTTTTTCTACTGTAAATACAAAATTTTGACATGAAAATGGCCGCTGCAATCAATGCATCCGGCCATTTTTTTGTTGATAATTTGGCCAAGACGGTATAATTCTTTCACTCGTCCAGATAATCTAAAGTTAATGTATTCAGTTTGTTTCTGGTTTCGCGCCAATAAGGCAGATGTGTATCCATATAAGCGACAAAACCCTTGCCGTGATTGTGATGAACGACGTGTCCGAGTTCGTGAACGATGATATATTCCAGACACTCTACCGGCTTGCGGGCAAGTTGCAGATTGAATGAAACAGTCCCTGTCGTTACGCTGTATGTTCCCCAGCGAGTTTTCATATATTTGACGAGCCATCGTTTACATTGCAGCCCTGTTTTTTGTTCCCAAACAGGAAGCAGACGGTTGATCTCGGTTTTCAAGTATTTTCGCAAAACTTCGTTTACATAATTTTCACGTTGTTGTGCCGTGCTTCCCTGGCGGACAGTTAAAATGGCTTTTTCGCCGTCAAGCAGGAAATTGTTG
>JAIRMH010000181.1 GCA_031258835.1 Tannerella sp. | reverse complement strand
AAAGATCCGATTTCTTTATGTACAGATGGGGATACAGCTCCAAACAGACGGTTTAATTATCGATGTATATGGAAGAAGTAATTGTAAAAAAAACTTCAGGGTTTTTTGTGCCCAGAGAGTCCGGAAGAACTCCTAAAGGAGTTTTTTGTACCCGAAGACGGAGCATGTGGCGGATCATTCTGTTATTATTTAAAAAATCGGACAGATTAAACATGCACCTGGTTCATTCCGCTAAAGGATTTAGTTATGTAAAATTCACCTAAAAATAATTGTAATGAAATTAAAACTGATCATCCCATTGTTATGCCGATTTATTATTTTTACCGTTACGGCTCAGAATCCGGTATCTCCTCCCGGTGTTTATCTGGCGGATCCTACCGCACGTGTGATGCTGGACGGAAAATTGTATCTGTATGGATCGAATGATGAATCCCCGGATTATTATTGCTCGGATATCTATCATCTTTTGTCGACTTTCGATATGATAAACTGGACGGTGACGAAAGATATATTTTCCCTGAATTCACATAATAAAGGCGGAAGAAAGACTTTTTTGTATGCACCGGACTGTTTGGAACGAGACGGGAAGTATTATATGTATTACTGTTTGAGTGAAGGGCCGGAAGACGAGTGGGTCGCCGTATCGGATTCGCCTGAAGGACCGTTTGGAAACGAAACGGCAATTTCCGGTATAAGTGGTATCGATCCGGCTGTTTTTAGGGATGATGACGGGCAAACATATTATTTCTGGGGACAGTTTAATGCAAAAGGGGCAAAACTGAATAAAGACGGGAGAAGCATCGACCAGTCTTCCGTATGCAATGACTTAGTGACGGAGAAGGAGCATCGTTTCCATGAAGGCGGATGGATGTTTAAACGTAACGGTATTTATTATTTTGTTTATACCTCGTTAAGTGAGCGCGGTGAAGCAACAACGATCGGCTATTCTACTTCGGATCATCCTCTCGGACCTTTTACGTATGGGGGAACAATTATTGATAATTTTGGTTGTGATCCGAAAACATGGAACAATCATGGTTCTGTAGTAGCATACAAGGATGAATGGTATATCTTTTATCATCGTTCGACGCACGCTTCCAATTCCATGCGAAAAGCATGCGTTGAAAAAATACATTTTGATGAAGACGGTTCGATCCCACAGGTTGAAATGACGTCACAGGGAGCCGGTCAGTCCTTGAATGCTTTTTCAGTTATTGGGGCTGAAAGGGCATGCTTTCTTACAGGCAAAGTCTGTATCACGTTAGCTTCGGCAAATAATGAAGAGTTGTCTGACATAGAACATTATAATACGGCAACTTTTAAGTATTTGGATTTTCCACGCTCGCCCCGTAAATTGGTAGTAAGGGCGTCGTCGATTTCCGGCGGAAAGATCTGTCTGTATACAAATGATATGTTTCGTGCACATGCCGTACTAAATATTCCTCCCGGCGACGGAAAGACATATACTGACTATTCGGTAGATGTTGAAAATATTAAACCGGGAATTTATCCGGTTCGCTTCCGGTTTATCGGAGAAGAGGAGAAAAAACTAATGCGTATGAATAGTTTTAGATTTGAATAAATAGATATTTAACAAAAAAAATCTTATCTGTTATGAGAATTAATAATTTTATGATTGCTGCTTTATTTTTATGGTCGTCCGTTTCGGGCATTTTTTCTCAAAGAACGGTTAACAGTGACTACTGGGCTGCAACGGATGCGCTCGGTCGTAAAGTGCGTGAATACAGGGCCGCAGGCGATAAGCGTAAGGATAAGTACGTAGCGATGTTTTACTGGACATGGCATCAGGGGAATGATGATACGACTTATCAGAATAAAAACATTACGGAAATTGTCCGGAAATATCCGGAAGCGATGAAGGATTACAATCATCCGGCATGGGGGAATAAGAAGCCTGGATTTTTTTTCTGGGAAGAGCCATTGTTCGGATATTATAAAACTACGGATAAGTGGGTGCTGCGTAAACATGCGGAGATGTTGGCCGATGCAGGTGTAGATGCCGTGTTCTTTGACTGTACGAACGGCAGCCTGACTTGGCGGGAATCGTATGAGGCGCTGATGGAAACGTGGGATCAGGCGCAGAAAGACGGAGTGAACGTGCCGAAAATAGCCTTTATGCTTCCTTTCCATCCGGTGCCACATTCACTCGTATCACTGAGGCAACTGTATACGGATGTTTATAAACCCGGACGCTATGCAAACCTGTGGTTTGTCTGGAAAGGTAAACCCTGCATAATGGCATATCCGGATAACCTGACGGATTCGAAAACGGATAAGGAGATTGCGAAATTTTTCACATTCCGTCCCGGACAGCCCGATTATGTGAACGGACCGGATAAAAACCGGAATGATCAATGGGCATGGCTTGAAGTCTATCCGCAACACGGATATATAAAAAATACGGATGGTGGATATGAACAGGTGGCAGTCGGTATAGCACAGAATGCGAATCCGTTGAGTAAGGGTCATTGTAGCGCATTTAACCTGAAAGACGCCTACGGACGCAGTTTTACCGTTCGTAACGGTTTTGATCCCCGTGTAGAGGGTTATCTTTACGGGTGGAATTTCCTGGAACAGTGGGACAGGGCGTTTGAAATTGATCCGGAACTTGTTTTTGTAACCGGGTGGAATGAATATATTGCGGGAATGTGGTTACCGGAGCATAGTTGGACAGGCGATCCTTTTTCTTTTGTTGATCAGTATAACTGGGAATGTAGCCGGGATATAGAACCTAACAGGGGATGGGGAGATAAAGGGGATGTATACTATCTTCAACTTATTGATAATGTACGTAAATTCAAAGGTATGGGTAAACCGGAAACGGTATCTCCCCCGAAGACGATCCGATTGGATCGCCCGGATGACTGGTCGGATGTGAAACCGTATTATGCTGCGTACAAAGGTAATACCATACATCGTGACAACAGGGGACGCTATGATCAATATTATACGAATAACACCGGGCGTAATGATATTGTCGGCGCGAAAGTAGCACGTGACGAAGACCATGTCTATTTTTATGTGGAAACAGCCGGAAAGCTGACTTCCCCTGCGGATAAGCATTGGATGATGCTTTTCATTGATGTCGACCGGGATAAATCGACCGGATGGAACGGATATGATTTTATGGTCAACCGTGTAAATCCGAAAAACGGAAACATCATTGTGGAGAAGAATTATAAAGGCAAGTGGATATGGGAAGAAGTAGTGCAGAACAGATATGTTGTAAAAGACAATGTGCTGGTTTTCTCCATTCCACGTAAAACGCTCGGATTGGATGGAAAGCAGATTAATATGGAATTTAAGTGGAATGACAATATGCAGGATGAAGGAAATATCATGGATTTCTATGTAAATGGCGATACAGCGCCGGGCGGGCGGTTTAATTTTGTGTATGAAGAATAAATGGAAAGAGTTTTTATACAAAACGGCATGACTTATGAAAATACGTAATTTTTTGTTATTCGTTTTTTTTATATCCTTATCCGGATGCAAAGATGACAGAAATGAAGCCGATATTCAGAAGTCCGAACTGACCTCGTTTATCTTCAAAAAAGAGAATAATGCGAAGCTTTCATGGGATATCACATGCGATATCAAAGATAATACGATAACAGCGCGCATTTCGCATCTGACATCGGCAGACGGACTGGTACCGAGCTTTAGCGGATCTTTCAGTCAGGTGGAAGTAGACGGAGAAATCCAACATTCCGGCATCTCGTCCCAAAATTTCAATAATATTATTAACTACAAAGTCATTTCCAAAAATGGTACGGAACACTTTTATCAGGTAATAATAAAAACGTATTCGGGAATCCCGATCGTTAAAATCGAAACGGAAAACAAGCTGGAGATAGTCAGCAAGGAAGACTATGTGAACGGATATATTTCGATCAGCAAAACACCCGATTTTGACTCTGGTTTCGAGGGACCAATGCATATACGCGGAAGAGGCAACGCAACTTGGGAGTCGTATCCCAAAAAGCCGTACCGAATCAAATTAGACGAGAAGTCGGAAATATTAGGTATGCCGGCTGATAAAGACTGGGTACTGCTGGCTGAATATTGCGACAAATCAATGATTCGGAATGCCTGCTCCTTTGAACTTTCACAATTAGTCGGATTGCCCTGGACGCCGCGATACCGACATGTAGAGGTCTTCCTCAACGGGGAGTATAACGGCGTCTATATGTTGTGCGAACATGTTAAAGTTGCAAAAAACCGTGCCAATATAGAAGACGACGGATACCTGATTGAAAATGATAATTACTGGGACAGAGAGCCGATGTGGTTTACAACCGAACGGACCGGCGTTCACTATACGTTTAAATATCCGGATACGGATGATTTTTCGGAAGGTGACGAAACGTACAACTTTATCAAAAACTATATGGATGCGTTCGAGAACGCGCTTTTCGGGTCGAATTTCAAGAATGCGGATCAAGGATATAGAAAATATGCCGATGCGCGCTATTTCGCCAAATGGTATTTGCTGCAGGAGGCGCTTGGAAACATTGATACCAATCCGTATTACGTGCTCGAATCGCGTTCCGGAAAACTGAAAATGTATCCTGTATGGGATTTTGAATGGAGCCTGGGATTGGCCGCTGCCGGTACGGAGGGCTGGGCAAAACCTCCTGTCGTATCGCCGGTAGACAAATTTTATCGGAAAGACCGGTATTTCAGCCGCATGTTTGAAGACCCCTATTTCACGAACATCATCAAAGAAGAATGGAGGGTAATGAAAGAAGAGCGCTTACCCGTACTAAAGGAGAATGTAAAAAATAAAGCGGAATCGCTGAAGTATGCGCAGAAAAATAATTTCAACCGTTGGGAAATCTTGGGCGAATACACCAGTGTGGGGCTGACGAAATTTGAAACCTGGCAGGAAGAGGTGGATTACGCAGTAGATTTTCTGAACAAAAGAATCGTATGGCTTGATTCGGAAATTCAGAAATTATAACCTGCTGACAAGCTGTTATCATGAATACGAATCCCGGTAATTCGCTGATGACGATCTGCCTGGAAGAAGTTTTTCACATGGATTAAACAATAAAATATAAATGAATCTTATGAACAAATTATTTCTGTTATTTACCGGCATCTTGTTGAGTGCTTCGTTTTCAAATGCGCAACACAACATTCCGCTGAAAATAACCCTATCCACAAGTAAAGACTTCCGGTTCAAGGAAGTAGAAAAAGAGGTGTTTGAAGTAACGACCGGTTCCGGTAACGCAACCATTCGTTTTGCACCATTAAAAACGGCGCCATCTGATGCCATTGCGGTATTAAGTTTCGAATATTTCTGCGCGTCGGGTATGGAATACATGGTCGTCACGGTTAACGACGATTACGCCCGCATTGAAGAGAACATGATACGCATGCCGGTCGCCGAAGGATGGAGTACGTTTTCGGTCGACGTCTCGGATAAATTAAAGCAACTGAAAAATCCGACCGATTATCTCAGTTTGCTGATTATACCCAATGCCGCTAAGCCGACTACCCTGCGCATCCGAAATCCACACCTGCGTCCCTATACGGAGAAAGAACAGGAACAGAGCCGGCTTAAAGCCGAACACGAAGAGCGTGAAAAACGCATGAACAATGATTTGAATATTTATCTCAGGAGAGATTATCCGTGCGAAGTTTCAGAAGTAAAAGTACATGCGGATAAAGTCGTCGTGAAAGGCAACCGGAAAGGTTTGCCGGGAGATCTGTATTTGTGCGAAGTGGCTATGTTCGGCGACCTGACCGAGTTGGACTTTCTGACGATAGAAAAAATCAGTGCCGTAAAAGAGTTCTCAATAGAATTTGATCGTTTTGTCGATACGAAAGACGGCAGATATGATCGTTTGTATTCCCGTTGGGTTATGGCGCAAAAATCACAAAAAGGGTACCTGATCTGCTCACGTGGTCATTACGCGGATGAGGTAGAAGCGTTGTACGATTTACCGCACGAAGTGGTCAGAAGCAAAAAAGGCATCGGCGGCTTCGGAAAAAACGGCTTCGAAGCGGATGTAGATGATTTACAGGCAACCAGCGTGACGGTAAATATTTGGCTTGGGTTCATGAGCCTTTCGTCTTCCGAAAATGCGATTCCTTTTGATTATAACGGCAAAACCTATTATGCTAACCGGAAAACAATCGAAGGATTTGACAATACACTCCGCTTTACTGCCTCTAAAGACATCATCGTTTCGGCCATTATCCTGATTCCGCCCGCCCATTCATTTGCCGACGCAAAAACCGGCGCGCTGTTCGAACATCCTGACTTCAATCCGGCAGGTATCTACTCAATGCCGAACATGACAACGCTCGAATCGTTGAATCTGTATGCGGCTGCGATTGATTTCCTCGCGTCACGGTACAGTCGTCCTGATAAACAATACGGACGTATTCACCACTGGATTGCACATAACGAAGTGGACGCTGGTTGGGTATGGACAAATGCAGGCGTCAAAACGCCGTTACGTTTCATGGATATCTATATGAAATCAATGCGCTTGCTCTACTATACGGCACGCAAATACAATCCACACTCGGAAGTGCTTATTTCATTGACACACTATTGGCAGGAGCGGCATAACGATTATTGTTATCCTTCTGCTCAACTGCTTGAGTTGTTGCTCAATTATACCGAAGCAGAAGGTGATTTTAAATGGGGTGTAGCACATCATCCGTATCCGCAATCCCTGTTCGAGCCGAAAGCTTGGTTAGACGAGCAGGCTACATTCGACTACAACACGCCATTGGTGACATTTAAAAACCTGGAAGTACTCAATGCCTGGATCAAACAACCGCGGGCACAATACAAAGGAAAAGAAAAAAGAACACTGTATCTGTCCGAACAAAATCCCAATTCCAAAGATTATTCCGGGGAAGCGCTGGAAGAACAGGCTGTCGGTATGGCTTACGCACTGAAAAAGATGAAGGCCTGTTCCGGCATTGATGCTTATCAGATGCACGGATGGTTCGATCAACGGGCAGAGGGCGGTTTGCGTATCGGTATTCGTCGTTTCCGGGATGACGAAACCGATCCGGGCGGCAGAAAACCGGCTTGGTTCGTCTTTCAGGCTTTTGGTACGGACAAAGAAGAGGAAGCATTTGAATTTGCCAAACCAATCATCGGGATCGACAACTGGGATCAAATCATTTACAAATCACCTATCAAAATGCCGTAAAAAAATCATTCAAGATTTTGCATGGATAAACGTAGGTTTAATGTAGCTTCCATGTTGGAATCCTGAATTTCAAATTGAACTCTCAAAAGATGTAATTATGAAAAATATACGATGCCTTATTTGTTTTATATTTTGCAACACCCTGCTGACAGCTCAGGAAAAATCCGATTTTTGCAACCAATTCAGGGATTTACAGTCGGATACCTGGGTCGCCACAGACGCATTGGGCCGTTCGCTTCCGGGTTACGAAACATGCGGACCCCTAAAAGAAAACCGTACCGTTGGTATGTTTTATTTTATGACATTAAATAATAACGGGGCAAAAGATGGCCCCTACGACGTGTCTAAAATTATAGCCGAAAATCCGGAAAATCCGCAATGGGGAAATGGTGCGCATTACTGGGGTGAACCCGAAGCCGGATATTACATTATGAAAGATGAATGGATCATCCGCCGCCATGCCCGTCAACTGATCGACGCGGGCGTCGACGTGATTATTCTGGACAACACCAACGATGTTATCTATAAAGATGTATTTGTCTTTATCGCTGACGTATTTCGTAAGATGCGGGCAGAGGGAGAACGGACGCCACAAATTACCTGTCTGGCCAGCCAGAAATCCATTCAACTGTTGTGGGAACAGATTTACAGCCGCGGACTCTATGCTGACCTGTGGTTTCGGTGGAAAGGAAAACCGCTGCTTCTTTTCGGACAGCACATCATCGGAGACCGTCAGGAGATGGACGATGTGACTTTTCCGGATGAAATCACTTCCTTTTTTACGATTCGCCAAAGTTGGGCATGGACGACCTTGAAATGGTATGACAATGGATATCATGAATGGCCGTGGGTGGACCATTACCCGCAATCCGTGGGTTGGAGTGAGTCGCCCGACCGTGCCGAATACGTGCCCGTAGCTGTGGCACAACATCCGCTTTCGAATATCGGAAGAAGTTTTCACAATGGCGCACAACCTGCTACCGATAAATACGACGTAACACCGGATACCGACAAAGGGCTTTATTTTGAAGAACAATGGCAACGGGCGTTGGAAGTGGATCCCGAATTCGTGTTTGTAACCGGTTGGAACGAGTGGACGGCCGGACAAATGATCCGCCGTAAGGAAAATTATGAAGAAGAAATGAAAATATGGGATTTCTTTCCGGGCGCCAACTGCGGAAGGGGAGGCCGGGAGATAGAAATGGGAGAAACCTATTTTATCGACCAGTATAACCGGGAATACAGCCGCGACGTCGAACCGATGAAAGATGGACATTCCGATAATTTTTACTATCAGCTAATGGCCAATATCCGGAAATACAAAGGTGTGAGAAAGCCTGAAAAACCGGTTAAAAAAAGCGTGGACATATCCGGGAGTCCCGAACAATGGGATTCCATCACAAAAACATATTATGACCATACCGGCGATGTGTTCCATCGGAACAGTCCGGGCAATTTTGCGGCAGGACCTTACATCAATACGACAGGACGCAATGACATCGTCGAATCGAAAGTGACCTGCGATGATAAAAACGTTTATTTTTATGTGAAGACTGCGGACAACCTTACTTCACATACGGATCCGTACTGGATGCTTTTGTTTATTGATACCGATCAAAATCATCAAACCGGATGGGAAGGGTACGATTTATTAATCAATGAATCATTTGGAAAAAAACAAATGTCCGTCATCAAAGCATATAAAAACGGTAAATGGGAAAATACGGGAAATGCCGCTTTTCGCTATGAAAAAAACGAACTGATGATAAACATACCCCGTTCTTTATTTAAAAGCAAAACGTTGGCTTTCGATTTCCACTGGTCCGACAACATTCAACAACTCGGCGATATCCGTGAGTTTTTCCTGAATGGCGATCAGGCGCCGTCCAGACGAGCAAATTACCGGTTTGAAGAATAAAGAATTAAACTTTTAAACAAATACCTTATGAAACGTATCTTTTTTCTTTTTTTATCCGTAATATTGTGCTGCCCCATCACAGAACTAAACTGTCAGCACACGTTAATTCCCAAGTTCAAACAAAGTAGTTTTGTGGACGAATCGGAAACCTTGCGCAACGAACATATCACGCTCAACTTCTTCAAACGAATCAAAGGATGGGGATGGGGAGAAATCGAAACACCCGGAGGTAAACTGATGGCCGTCATGGATCACTTGGGCGAACTGAAAATCATCAATCAGGATATCCCAATGAGACTCGAAGCCGAATCCGTTGCGAAAAAAAATACGGAAAACGGTGAAACGCTTGTCTTTGAAGTAAAATCGGTCGTTGTGAGAGATATGCTTAATGGTACGTCGTTCGACAACTGGATGCACTATCCATATACGGAACCTGCTGTTAGGGGAACCGTTTCCGTCACACTTGAATCCGGCTCGTCGTTCGTTCGGCTTGCATACGATCTGACTGCGACGGGCAACTATACCGTGCATTACCTGAGAGGCCCCTGGCTAAAAGTAGGCGAATCGTCTTTCGGTATTGAAAAAGACGATGCGATACTCCCCGGCGTAGACTGGGCGATTGACAAAGAATGGACAAGCGGTTCCGATTTTTTTAAGAACCCATGGGCATTGCGTGTTGCGCCACATCCTAATAAAGTGGCCGTTCCGGTAATGGCGATCAGCCATCGGGGTGACGCTATCGGATTGGCCTGGGATCCGAATACGGTCGTATCCCGCTGGTTTAATTATCGTGCGCAATATGCACAACCGGTCTTTGCCTCCCCGAATTTTGTCGATCGGATGAATAATCAATTGATGGGACTTATGATCCCGGATGCAAGCGTTGAAAATCATGAAAACGAAATCAATGCCAATATACCATTCGAATTGAAAATCGGGCAGAAAATCGAATTTACAGCCGAACTATGGCTTAGCAAAGGAAACAGCGTCAACGTAGTAGTCGACTGGGTAAAACGCCATGGGCTTCCCGAACCGTCCGTTCCCAAATGGGAATACCGGAAAGCCATCGACCTGATGGCACAGGCATACAATACCAACCTCTGGCATGAAGGGAAAGGATTCGGTGTTGTGCAGCGCTCCATTGATGAAGCAGGTCCGCATATCCCCGGATTTTTACGGCGATATATGAACGAAAACAAAAAAACGAAAGTGGTTAAAGAACTGCAGGCAAAAATCGAATCCATTACGCCGGAAAGTCGCGGACAAAAACCGGAATCAGCTGACGATAAACGAAAACGGCTTATCAAAAAAGGCGAAGATATACTATCCATTCAGCGTGCAGACGGTTCTTTTGCCTTTGAACCCGATGGTCGCCATTACCGTAAAGATGATTTCAAGGTTGCCACTTCTTTCGTCGAACCCATGGGACTTGACGGCGCAACCGCTTTAGATATCACCATCCTGCCCGGAATGGAGTTACTGGATATCGGACGGGAAACCGGCGAACAGCGCTTTCTGGATGCTGCACGTAAAGCCATTGATTTCTGTATGCCGATGAAACGCCCCGAAGGCGGCGACTTCTGGGAGACGCCCCTGCATGCCGCTAACCTGCTTGCCGCGGGACATGCCGCCATTGCCTGCTACAAAGTATACCAACAGTTCGGTGAAGAAAAATACAAAGAGAAAGCCGTCTATTGGATACGTACCCTCCTGCCGTTTACCCATCTGTGGGAGCCGGAACAGATTCAGATGCTTTACTATACGAAACCCGTATTAAGTTCCAGCGACTGGTATTTTGCCAATTGGGTACGCGATCACGTACAATGGGAAGTATTGGCCGTCTTCGCACAATCGGCCGCAAACAACATCCGGTGGGACGAAATAGATACTGAAATCGACTGGATGAAGTTCCACCGTGGCATTACCCATGCGGCTATCTGTTGGATGAATGTGCATACGGATAATAATTGGCGACCGCATAACATTCCCGAAACATATAAACGCTATAAAGAGGGCGCTTTCGACTACTGCTTTCCCGACACCCACAATTCCGTAACCGGTAATTACGGCGGAATGTTCATATCACCCGCAGCCATTGCAGATAATATCTATGTCCTGATTGACCGTGATGCCGGAAAGTGAGGTTCACATCACTGCGACCGGATGGATTGGCTGAAAAGGATTTTCATCCGGTTCGTACTTTTATAATGAACTATTGATGTTTTAAAATGAATAAAAAAGATTACTTTGTAATAACAACTATCTTGTTTTTGATATTTACTTCATTAGGTAGCTGTAATAAAGATACCGGCGAAAACGGAAAAGAACAACCGGAAGATCCGGCCGATATCTATCTTGTTGCAGAATCCGGATGGGATATCTATCAGGGTGAAACATACCGCTACGGTCCTTCCATAATAATCAATAATGACGGCTCTTTAGATGCCTGGTTTGCTGCTTCGGGAGGATACTTTGGTGATTTTCTGGAAGCGTATGATTCATCCGGCGCTTTGGAGGCGATACCTCTTGGTTTATCGAATGTTGCCGCTCAATACTTTTCAATAGGTACGCAGTTTTATTCGGTTGATGTAAGATGCCCTTCTTGGAGTGGAAATTCGGCAAGCCTGACTTTGTCGCTTTATAAATGGGATATGGATTATGATACGACCATAAAGTCGTCGCCTGTTCGACAAAGACGATTTGAGAATTATACGGACAATGCGTGGTTATCTCTTGATAATATGACAAATGACGATAAGGCCGGATCTGAGCATTTTCCCGCCGGCGACTACCTGTGGGTTTTGGACAAAGGGGCTACGATACATTCCGGTGTATGGAAAAGTGCGGGAGATGCTAAGGACTTGTATGTAGTTTCTTTTTATAACGGAGAGAAAACATCCGGAAATTATCAGGCGCGTATATCAAAAGAATATTCATCCGGCGCAATGTATTGGGATCAGGTTTCATACCAACATTCGGAAGACGGAGGCAAGACCTGGAGCCATGAGGTAATGGTGTTGAAACCGACGGAGAACTCGCGCGACCAGTTTTCAATATGTGATCCGGGCGTCGCAAAATGGGGCGGATACTATTATCTTGGTTATACGTCGACCGAACATGAAGGCGGAGTGGATAATCACGTATATGTATGCAGGAGTAAATTTCCTTCGGGTCCATGGGAGAAATGGAATGGCGCAGGCTGGGGAGGCAATCCCCAACCTGTGATAGAATATACCGGTAATCATACGAAATGGGGGGCAGGCGAACCGTCTCTGGTTGTGCTTAACAATACCGTGTATTTTTTTTTTCGTGGAATGATGAAGGAACAACAACACGCCTTTCGACGGCTTCCGCCAGTGATCCGGAATGGCCTGCAAATCTCAGGCATCATGGTACGGTTATAGACAAATCATCCATCAATGCTTCCGATCATTGTGATGTAAAATATTGTCCCGGACTGGAAAAATTTTATGCCGTGCATACGGCAGAACGAATGACTTCGGGTAGCTATATCATGTTGTGGGAGTCAGATGATGGCATTCAGTTTGATAAAGTGGGACGGTTAAGAGGGATATTCCGGCCGTATTTACACAATTGCGGATTCAGTGGCGATGAATGTGGACACATGGATATAAACAAACAACAATATATCTCTTATGCGTATGGAGAAAGCTGGGGACAGTGGAAAACACGTTGGTCTCCGCTAAATTTTAAATAATCCCTGATTTATATATACTCAAACAAAATGAGTTTGCAACAGGCTGCTGAATCATACCCAAGGCTTTTCGCAAACCGTTTCCTTATTATATTGTGCGCAGTGTAATTTTGTGAAGTCCGTTCGGAAGTGATACCGGGGTACAGTTTAAGTATGAATTGTTCATGTCGCAAATATTTTGTAATATTGCACCTTAAATGATAGAAATGTGAAATGTAGCGGGGCGACCGGTTGGTTTAGACTGGAAAGCGTTGCGTTTCGTGAGTGTTGAAATTTAATATTTTATCAGACATGAATATTTATGACGAATTGGAAAAGCTAAAAAAGCTTCGGGATGAAGGCGTCATCTCACAGGAAG
>JAIRMH010000100.1 GCA_031258835.1 Tannerella sp. | reverse complement strand
AACCCACATTGTAATCAGGGATGATATCACATAATTTTTCATTTTTATCCACAGATTTTCGCAGATTTTCACAGATTTTGTCAACTTTTGTACATAGATTTATTCAGATTTTCACAGATTTTATGGATAATGTTGTGATGTCCCGTCAGGGACGACATATTGGTAGAAAACACAAGCAAGCAAGCAAAAGTCCCGTTAGGGACGAAATATTGGTAGAATCCCGTTAGGGACGAAATATCGGTAGAATCCCGTTAGGGACGAAATATTGGTCGAAAAGATAATGCCACCACACCGGTCCCGTTAGGGGCGTATCGCATACGCTCACAGGATGACGATAAAATTCATTCCTAAACTTTATTCATGATTATGCTATAAACGATAAGCGATGGACTTACTTTGAAGCCCATCGCTTTCGCAACTAATTGTGTGAACAAATTTTTTTTACAGTTTATTATTAACAAACCTCTCCTCAACTCTTTTCCAATCTAAAATATCCCAAAAGTTTTTCACATAATCAGCTCTTCTGTTCTGATAATCCAAGTAATACGAATGTTCCCAGACGTCGCAGCACATCAGTGGCAGTCCTGTTTTGCTGTGAATTGGGTTTCCGGCGTTCTGTTCCTGACTGATGGCTACGCTGCCATCGTCTTTTTTATAGAGCCACGCCCAACCCGAACCAAACAACGATATCGACGCTTTGCTAAATTCTTCTTTAAATTCGCCGAACGAACCAAATTGTTTTTGTATCGCTTCCAATAATTTACCCGATGGCTCGGCTTTCGGAGACGGTGAAAACGACTTAAAATAGATGTCGTGATTCAATACCTGTCCGGCATTATTGAATATTGCGCCGTCCGATTCTCTGACAATAGTTTCCAAATCTGCATTTTCGAATTTCGTACCCGGAACAAGTCCGTTAAGATTATTGACATACGTCAAAAAATGCTTTCCATGATGAAATTCTATCGTTTCTTTCCCAATCGCAGGAGCTAACGCTTCAACTGCATACGATAATTTTGGCAATTCAAACTTCATTTTATTCTAATTTTAAATTATTCTATTTTTAAACAATTACACTTTCTTTTAATATTGAATACTTAAACAAATATGATACGAAAAAGTTCTTTTTTAACGATGAACGATGAACGGCTGGCGCCAGCCTTATGCGGGTAGACACCTTACCCTTATGCGATGAGACACCATCGTTCATACTTCATCGTTCATAGAAAACTCTCTTAAAGCATCCTGAATATATGAGTTTCTCACTTCGTCCGAAACGAGCGGTACGCCTCCGTAAAACAAACTTTTATAAGGAGTTATGCCTGTAAAGCCGAAAACCGTTTCTATCGAAAGAACATTCATTGCGTTATGGACATGTTTATAATCTTCCGAATAAGCGCCGGTAGAGCAGATTGTTGAGCCTTTACGTGGCGACAGCAATCCATTTGAGCCATCGGCGACATACTCATAAGCAAATCCTTCGGCGAAAACTCTGTCGATATAGCCTTTCATAATAGCCGGCATGCCTCCCCACCAAACGGGAAATACAAAGATGATATGGTCAGACCATTTCACATATCCCTGTTCTATTTCGATGTCTTTCGGAGTTTTGTTATCCGCTATCGACGAAAAATCATCGGCGCTTAGCACCGGATTAAATCCGAGTTCGTATAAATGACGGAGTTTCACTTCATCACCCTGATTCAAGAGGTGATTGTACAGGGCTTTCACCAGCGAACTGTTAAAACTTGCAGGGTTCGGGTGTGCAAAAATTATTAAATGTTTCATTATTAAAAAATTATTATACAGTTTATTATTGAATTTTCATTACTAATTATTAATCATCTCAAAATGTTCATGATCGATATATTTTTCGCAGTAACAGCATTGCATTTCCAAGGGTTCGGACGACACTTTACGAAATTTTGTCTTGATGTTTTCGTGATTGGTAATACACTTTGGATTAATACATTTCAGAATATTTTCCGTTATTTCGGGAACTTCGACTTCGCGTTTTTCCACAACTTCGTAATTGCGTATGATGTTGAGTTTTGCCATTGGCGCTATCAGGGCGATTCTGTTAACTTCGTCGGGAGTAAAAAACCTGTCTGTCACCTTTATAATGGCTTTTTTTCCCAATTTTTTACTGTCGAGATTCATTCCGAATGTTATCTGATTTTCGCAGTTTTGTAATCCCAATATATTGATTACCTTAAATAAAACATTCGATGGGATTCGGTCTATTGCCGTTCCGTTTTTTATCGCACTCACTTTCAATTCTTTTTCCATAATGATATTTGTTTTTTAATTTTTTCGGCAATCGAAAATAAAATGTAAAATGCTATCGTTATGCATATTCCTTTCAGATGCCAGACCGCGATAAACACGATGGCGCATGCTGACAGCAACAGTTGTAAACTGTATTTTTTCACGAAATCAGGACTTTTCTTTATTTTCAGCGAAAACATCGGTAATTCGCACACTAACAGGAAACAAAACACCGGAATAAGCGTCAGCAAAACATAAAATCCTGTAACAGTGAACATGTTGAAATACGTTAATCCGCAGAAAAACAGTGTAGATGCCGGAGTAGGAAGCCCGATAAATCCGGTAGTTTGTCTTTTGTCGATATTGAATTTCGCCAGTCGCAATGCCGAAAACACAGCGATAAAAAAGGCTAAAAACGGTGTAAATGCCGGGATTTCAGCCGTTACGTGTATTTGCGATACCGACAAAATATAGAATACAATCGCCGACGGAGCAACTCCAAAACTCACCATATCTGCCAAAGAATCAAGTTGAAGACCTAAGAGCGATTGCGCTTTCAACAAACGTGCAACAAAACCGTCGAAAAAATCAAGTATCGCAGAAGCAAAAATGAAATATGTCGCAGTCGTTATATCGCCATTGATAGCCAAGACAATAGCGACACATCCGCAAAAAAGATTTCCGACAGTCAAAATATTCGGAATACTGTTTTTTATTATCCGTATCATGTTCTTTTTATTTAACAATAAAACCATTTAACTTTCGAGCAGAAGTTTCAAACAGTTATGCAGTCTCACGATTTCGTCGAGCGAAATGAACGGTTTGGAGTTTTCTTTTATCGAATAAATAAAATCCTGCAATTCAAACTGCTCCAGATCGCCTACTTCGGGCAGACCGGCGAGTCCCTTTATCAGATTGCCTGTTATTGCTTTTGCCGGACGAAGCGAATGCCATTCCCGTTTCCTCAAATCGATGTACGCCAGATTGCGGTCGGCAATGATTCTGAGGTCGTGTTTTTCGAAAAAGCCTACAGGTATGCCGGTTATGCTCGATGTCGCTTTGGTTACAAATTCAAGATTCACTACTTGCATCTCCGTACGTTTCGAAATCAAAGGATAAAACGACTGATTTGCCCTGATAACATCTTCTTTTACAAGCATTATCGACGCCATTATCTCCGGAATAATGTCTACTTCCTGACGTTGCTGCTGATACAGATATTCTCTGTTAAAGAATATGTTTCGTATAGTATGATATTCATCTACAATGTCTTCGATTCCCCAGAAATATATTTTGGGAAACGATACCTGTGCCATGATTTTCGCTTCGACAGCCAGATCTGCCATATACTTTATTTCGGCGTTCATCAACACATCGTAATCTTCTATAAAGATATGTTTCAACGCTTTGACAGAATCGGAAATGACTTTCCGGCGTACTTTTCCCAAAAAGATGACAGCATCGGCTTCGGCATGCAAGTCTTCCAATGAAAGAAATTCCTTATCCGAATAATCCGCCGGTTTATCGGCAGGAAACCATGCTCCAATAAATTCAACATCTTCATTATAACGGGCTAACACTTTCCTGTAAGCATCGAAATTATCCGAATTTCCCACAAACGCTATTTTTATCAATTCCATAAAAACAATTTTTTTGATTGCCCGCAAATTTATACAAAATATATGAACTGCAAACAATTTTCCGAAAATACATTGATTATTAGACGTATCTACGAAACGTAATCAATACTTTTTATCCACGAATTAATGCGAATTAACACGAAAAACCCTCACTTTAGCGATGACAAATTACGTGATATCATCATTTAATGAGTGGAATTTTTGTTGTTTTGTTTTTTTCCACGATACGCTGACGGAGTCCCATTGAGAAGGCCATCCGCCGATGATATTTCCCAGCCTGACAATTCGGAAAGCGTGGTATCCTTTTGCGAGGGCTATCGATTTACCGGATTTCACATTCTTTCTGACAGTTCCTTCGTTGTCGATAAACGGTTTACCGTCAATCCATAATCCATCGACAGCAGTTGAAAAATCATACACTCCGTCTTCGGGAACATTGAAGTGACCCGTTAGCACAACGCTGTAAAAATCGTCTTCGCTAATTTCCCCGTAGTTTGGAATCCGGTATTTTATCTTTCCAAACGATTCTGTATGTTCGGTTTCGACGGGCGTTTTCCCTGCGAGTTCGGAGGCTTTGAAATATTTTCCTTTATAATATTCTACTTTCATACCGGATGTTACTTCTGTTTCGGAAGCGGTTGCCGGAGCATAAGTCTGTTTATCGAGTTTTATTGTCCTGACAGCGCTCATTTTACCCGAAGATAACACTGAACGGACTTTCAAAACAGCGTTTTCGGTAAATTTCAGCGGAGCGGTATATTCTTTCGAACTGTTTACTGTCGGTTCTTCCATATTGGTTGTGTACAGGATTTTAACCGGACGGGTAGTTTTCAGTGCGACAACAGCGCTATCGACAAAAGCAACGAAATCGGACGACAGTTCTGACTGTTCGGGGAGAGGAATGTGGTAGTTAATCCTGTGCCCGTCTAAACGGACTAACTGGTTTGCGATGCGACGTTCGAAATCTTTATAATCCCGTTGTTCTTTCGGGCTCCACGTTATTTCTGCCAGAGCGATTATGCGCGGATAAGTCATGTATTCCGTCTGTTCGGGGGAGTAAAGGTATTCGGTCCAGACATTTGCCTGAGCGCCAAGTATGTGATGCGTTTTATTTTTGTCGAGCCCTTCGGGAACGGGCTCATAACTGTATGTTTTCTCCAAAGTTGTATATCCGCCGATTGCAGTTGGTTCGACATTCTGATCGCCCTGATAATGGTCTAAATACAGCCATTTGCCCGGTGTCATAATCACATTGTGTCCCATATTTGCGGCGTCGACTCCTCCTTTTTCGCCTCGCCAACTCATCACCGTTGCCGACGGAGCCAGTCCGCCTTCGAGAATTTCGTCCCATCCAATCATTTTTTTGTTATGTTTCAGCAACACCTGTTCTATCCGACCGATAAACCAACTTTGCAGTTCATGTTCGTCATTCAACTTTTCGTTTTTTATGCGCATCTGACATTTGGGACATTTTTTCCATCTGCCTTTCGGACATTCGTCGCCGCCGATGTGGAAATAATCGCTTTCGAAAAGCGGAATCACTTCTTCGATAATATCGGTCAGGAAGGTGAACGTCGCATCGTTACCCGCACAATATACGTCGTTCGACACGCCCCAGATATTTCGCACCTCAAATGGTCCGCCCGTACACGAATATTCGGGATACGCAGCAAGCGCCGCTACTCCATGACCGGGAAGTTCTATCTCCGGGATAACTTCGATAAAACGTTCCCCAGCATACGAAACGACATCCTTAATTTGCTCATGCGTATAATAATACGGTCCATAAATGTTACCTTCGCCTTCGGTACGTTTGACGCTTGTTGAGTTCAGTTTCGGATATTTTTTACTTTCGATTCTCCAACCCTGATCATCCGTAAGATGCCAGTGAAACTTGTTGATCTTGAACATTGCCAGAACATCCAACTGTTTTTTGATATATTCAACATCAAGAAAATGACGGCAAACGTCAAGAAGTTGTCCGCGATATTTGAAACGCGGCTCGTCTTTGATTGATACAATGGGGGCTGTCCACACTGCTTCGACGGTCGCAGGACTTTCGATTTCAGCAGGAAAGAGTTGCATAACCGTCTGAAGACCATAGAAAATCCCCTGCGCCGTTACGGCTTCGATGGTGATTCCAGCGTCTTTTACGTCGACAGTATAACCTTCGTCGTTGACATCCAAACCGGAAACAATATTGATTTCGATGTAATTATTCGCAGGTCTGTTCTGTTGTTTCGACAGAGAATAACCCGTCGAACGCTGTATTTTCGAGATGAAAAAATCGACAACTTTCCCGACAGCATCATCTTTTACTGCAAAAACGGCGTTGTTTTTCAAAGTAAATTTCCCGACTTTCTGCGTCAGTTCCACTGGTTTCGGAGTGATGTTAATTCCCTGATTGTAAGTTTTCTCTTCTGTTTTACACGATATTATCGAAAACGACAGTAATAATACAAATAATTTTTTTAATGTATGCATTTAATCAATATTTTAAGATGCAAATGTAAGCAAATTTTCTAATTACAAATTATTTCGTACTTTTGCGCCATATTATTAAATGTACAGACATGGACAAACAATATACCGTATATATACAATCGCCTTTGGGACTGGTTGTTATTAAGGCTGACGACAATTATATCACGTCGATACGTTTGGTGAAATCCGCAGATAAAATTGTGACGACGGCGAAGGATTCGGACGGGTTATTGTCGCATATCCGGCAATGTATCACCGAATTGGAAGAGTATTTCGCAGGAGTGCGCACCGATTTTTCGATACCGATAAAACAAAGCGGTACGGATTTCCAGCAGAAAGTATGGCAACAGTTGCTCAAAATTCCTTATGGAACAACGGTTTCATATAGCGAAATAGCAAGACGCTTAGGAAACAGTAAATTAACGCGCGCTGTCGGCGGTGCAAATCACCGGAACAAACTTTGGATTGTCGTACCCTGTCACAGAGTTATCGGCGCCGACGGCAGCCTGACAGGATATGGAGGCGGACTCGAATGTAAACAGTGGTTGTTGCAACACGAAGCAAGTAACAGTAAAACAATAAAAAATACGGCGTTATAACGAACATGAACAGTTCGATAGGTATTTTCGATTCGGGTGTGGGTGGATTATCCGTATGGATGGAAATCGACCGTTTGTTGCCATACGAATCGATTGTGTATTACGCCGATAACGCAAACTGTCCATACGGAGAAAAAACTCAAACGGAAGTAATCGAATATTCCGCTAAAATAACGCAGTTTCTTATTGATAAGGGATGCAAAATAATCGTCATCGCTTGTAATACTGCTACTTCTCAAGCAATTGATTATCTTCGAAAAACTTTCGATATTCCGTTTGTCGGGATTGTGCCGGCAGTGAAACAGGCGGCAATAAACTCGAAAACCGGAGTTGTCGCAATCCTGGCAACAGCAGGGACTCTGAAAAGTAAGAAATTCAACGATACAAGGAAAGAATTTTCGGGAAATGCGGAGATTATTCTCGTCGAAGCAGGCGAACTGGTCGATATCGTCGAAAACGGATTGCAGGGAACGGTGCAATCCGGTAAAGTTTTAAGCAAATACATCGATCCGCTGATGAAACGACATATCGACCATTTGGTTTTGGGTTGTACTCATTTCCCGTTCCTTATCGAAGATATAAAAACAATAACCGGAAATTCTGTTATTCTGGACGATCCGGCGCCGGCAATAGCAAAACGAACTAAATTTATACTCGAAAACGAAAATATGACAGCATCACCGGAAAATAAAAAACAAATCGAGTTTTTCGCGTCAGGAGATATCAAACCGCTGAAAAATCTGGTAGAAAATATCGCCGGTATAAAATCATGGATGAGGTTTAACGATGAACGATAGCGCGAAGGGTAGAAGGCACGAAGGTAGAAGGCACGAAAGCGCCAAATAAAAGATATAACGAATAAATAAAATTCTGCTCAAAAGTCGCGCAGCGACGACACTTTATCAACCAATTAATAAAGTGTCGTCCCTGCGGGACTTGAAGGGTATGTGATTGATAATCCGTATGCTAAAAGCATACGGTTAATAAAGTGTCCTCCCTGCGGGAGTACTGAAAATCTACAATCCTCCCTGACGGGATTCTACCGATATTTTGCCCCTAACGGGGCGTTTCGCTTTCGCGCTTTCGCGTTCTACCGATATTTCGCCCCTAACGGGGCGTTTCGCTTTCGCGCTTTCGCGTTCTACCGATATTTCGTCCCTAACGGGGCGTTTCGCTTTCGCGCTTTCGCTTTCGCGCTTTCGCGTTCTACCGATATTTCGCCCCTAACGGGGCGTTGCGCCTTCGCGCTTTCCACCCTTCGTGCTTTCGTGCTTTCTACCCTTCGTGCTTTCTACCCTTCGCGCTATAGTAGTTCTTCTGTCAACACTATCATTATTTCGTGTGATTTACCTTTCAGGCAACTGTCGTTGTCTGTTGTGTAGGTGAACGTCACGATTTTGGCTTTGGAGCCGTTGTAGACGGTGAAGGGAATGTCGGGGTCGTTGTAGAGCGTCTTGCCGTTCATCACTACTGCGCCGGCGTGTGTCGGAGATGTCGATATGGTGACGTGATCTTCGATGTCGGTGTCGTACGACCACTCGCCCTTTGCTTCGATACCAAGGATATGATTAATGTTCACAGCCTCCGCATATTCGTAGCAGATCACTGTTGGATGCTTCGGCAAACGAACCTGTCCCTCTTTCAGGATTTCGAGATAGACTTTGCGTTTCTGTTCGACGACGCAGCGACTTGTTACCGTGTATGTCAGGGTGTGTATTCGCGACGGTGCGTAGATATTGGACGAGATGAGACCGGCGGGTGAGCCGACAGGTATGCTCGATATCTGATGCGCCCACTGAATATCGCTGATGATGTCGGTTGTGTCGATGTATTTCGCGAGATTGACGTCGCCGGCGTCGGGACAGATACGCACGCGGATGTCGAGATAGTTCGGCGTGGGATACGCTGTTATCGTCAGCGTTCCGTCGGCGTTATTCAAGGCATCGTCACGGATGGTGTAGACGATTTCGAAAGTATAACCTCCGACGCCAATATGCGCGTCCGGTTTTACCGTCAGACTTACTGTCGAATCGGCGGCGTTGAACGAGATATCCGCCAACGCGGCATCGGCGGCGTCGGCAAAGTCTGCGCCTGTCAGATAGATATCATCACCATCAGGGTCATCATCGTTTTTGAGGACATTGACCGTTTTCGTTTTGGAGTCGGAAGTCACGCAGAACGACCTTTCGTCGGGCTGTGTGAGAGGTGCGCCGTTACATTGCCCTACCTGCAAATGTACGACGTCCGAAATCGCGCGGCAGTTGTATCTGTCGATATTCGCGGCATTAGATACCGACATACGGTAATATCCGGCGTCGGAGGATGCGACGGAAGGAATGGTATAATTGCCTGTGATTACGTTAGACGACGAAGCCGTTTCCGAACCTGAAATAGCATTCCATTCGGAAGGATTGTTGACGTTTCCTGTCAAACTGTATTCCCAGCGGGAAACGAGGTCATCGCCGAATGTTCCATCGTCGTCGGTATAAGTTCCTTCAAGAGTAAACACGCTTCCGATGCAGGCGGTTGTATCCGTTTTGTCGGGACGGGGCAAAGTTACGGGTGGTGCGCAGAAACGGACTTCGATGTCGTCAATCGCAAAATCGTTATCGGCGGCGTCAAACCAGTCATTAACAATATCAAAATATACGGAATTAACGCCTGCCGGTACTGAGAACGAAAATCCGTAGTGTTTCCATGGTGTATTAATATGAAAATAAGGATCAAAATTACCCGCATTGGGTAATGCAGGTAAAACAAATGTCGATAATATACTGTTATCGTCGCTTGAATAGATTCTCCATTTCAATGAAGCCTCATTTCCTCTTACCCAGAATGAAAAATATAATTCCATGCCCTCACACAGTCCACCTATGGTTTGTTTGTACAGGTTGAGGCTTGTACCTGCTCCGTTTATCATGAAAAAACGTCCACGAGTTGCATCATTAGGATAAGTATGGTCGTCCCTGAATTTATCCAGATAACCTATACCGCCATCTTTACCGGCGTCTTTTGTAAGTGCATAGTATCCATGATAAGTCATCTCTTCTGAAGAGAACAGATATTCAGTTAATCCGGGAGCGAGCGGTTCGGCGCTGTATGCCGGTGAAGACGGATTCAATCCATCGTCATAACTGTCGAAATCTTCCTTAAATATCACCATACCGTCGGCGGCGCAGCCTGTCGGGTCGATTACTTCGCAGTTGCCCGGATGCAGTTCTACTGCTATTCGGGGATAAGCGGCGCCGTTATACACCGGTTCCGCCCAGTATGTCTGGGTAGCGTTTAAGTTGTCTTTTGTCACTCTGACGGTTGTATCCGAAGCGCTTGGCAGCAAAGAGCCGCTGGTTGGCGCGTCGTACCATCTGTAAACCACGTTTGGAATGGGTTTAAATCCGAGCGTAGCGGTTGCATTCGGACAGGCGTAATATGTTTGCGACAGATGATTGGATACGATAACAGTAAACTTTACCGTGCCGGAGACTGCCAGACCGCAGCGAACGGCGTACTGACCCTCGTCTACGCCGTAGAATCCGGCGTCGGGAGTGTAGACGATTTCGCCATTCACGATGGTGGCTATGCCGTTTGTGGGAGGTGCGACTATATCGATGTCCGGACTGTCGCACACGGACGGGATGACGTCGTTGGCGAGCACGTCGCAGATGACCGGTATATCGACAAGCGTAGAATAATGATCCTCATATACGACCGGCGGCGGAATGACGTGTACTGTGACCGGTTTGCGTTCGGTCGAAGTACAGAAGTTATCACCCGAGACTGCTATATAAAATGTCGTATCCGCCGTCAATTGAGAGGTCGTATAAGTGTCGCCGATATGGAAAGCCGTGCCTCCTGCCACTTCTCCGTACCAGTAGAATACGGGGTTGACGACTTCCGCGACGGCGTGTGCCGTCAATGTGGTGGAGGTATTGGCTGGTATCAGGATGTCGCCGCTGAATCCCGCGATGTGTGTGGCGGTAGAGGAGGAACCGTTCTCAAGATACAGTAATAATTTAGGATGGGAGTAACCGTTCCGGGAGGACTCTATCCGCCATACACTTTTATCGTCGGGACCGTCTTTGACGACAGTATGGCTGTTGGTTGTCGATACGGCGTTACCACCGGTCGGGGCGTCGTACCAGACGTAATTAATGCCGAGAACATCGGGAAGTGTCATGGTGACGGCAACGTTCGGACAGGCGTCGAATGTATCGCGTACCGTAACAAAATAAACCGTCGCAGTGTCACGTTCGTTGCAGGCAATCAGGACATAGTGCACACTGTCGAGCCCCGTCCAGCCTGCGTCGGGCATATAGCGCAGTGTGTCGTCAAACAACTGTACCGTCCCGTGAAGAGCCTCATCGGAGAGGGCGGTAGATACCGATGTACAGAAGCCGTCTTCGAGGAAATAAATATCGTTATCTAAAAGCGGGACTGTAGCCAGTGTGTCGTCGCGCATGAACGAAGTATCGCTGACGGCGACAAGCGAAGTAACGACTTCGCAGACGGCGCTACATCCCGAAAGCCCGTCGGTGTGCGAGAAAAAGGCGCGCACGGGAACGGAAAAGTAAAACTCAGGACTGTTTTGCGCGAGTGACAAACCCGTAACGGCGCCTGCCGGCTGTACGGAATCAAGTACAAAAACGGGATTCGGGTCAAAAGACGATATGCCGGAAGTGGAAAGGTTTATCTTCGCATGACTGCCCGCCGGCGAGGCAACGCCCGTAAGTTGAATATCATTGTCGCGACTTACGTGGATAGTATCCGCTGTGGAACAGGTGGGAGAATAGTTTACCTGCACCCAGTAATCCCCAAAGTCGGTGATGACTAAATTGTTTTCTGTTGATTTGTCGCTCCAGAGATACGTTGTATTCTGGTCGCCGTAGAAATTGTCGGTATTGAGCGGGAAAGTCGCGTTACACCACATCGAAGTGTCTTTGCCGAGTGATACGCCTTTCAGTCCTTCGTAGGGGACGATAATCCAGCCGCCGGTGTTAGTGCCGATAGCGCTTTCGTAGGACTGGTTCGAAAGTCTTATCTTAGCCTGACCATCGCCTTCGACCACATTCAAATCCCTTATAAGAGCAAAATTCAGATCGAAGCCGATGGGCGTTACAGGATCGATGTTATACGCGTTTGCCGGTACGTTGATATTTGCTTTTGTTCCGGTAGTGGAAGAAATGAGATTGACCATATCGCAGGGCGTACCGCCGGTAACGATCTTATTGTTAATGGTTACTGTGCCGTTGGCGGGAAAGGCGAAAGTGGCGTTTGTCCCGTCGAAGCCCTGAGCAAGGATAAGAGTGTTTAATACCGTACCGCTGGCGATGCTTCCTTTTTTTTCGTAAACAATAGTGTCATACGTATGCGTACTGACGCCGGTAAAAACATTAGTACTGCTGCTTGTTCCTGACATATTAATACGGGAATTGTCGGCAAGGAGCGCAAGGTTATATCCCGAATAGTTCCATGCCGTGCCGGTTATATTGATATTGCTGCCGCTTATGTCCAAACTGCGGATGGCGGAGCCTGTACTGTAAAAATTTCCCATTGAAACATTAATATCATTCATGTAAAGACGACCGGAGGTTAATAAGAGTCGACTGTTGAGAAGAGTAAAATCATCCAGTATTTTATATGCTCCGCCTCCCGTAAACCTGAAAACATCGCACTGGTAATTGTTGTATCCATTAATTTGTACGCCATTGGTTTTAATCGTTACGGAGTCTTTTGCAGCCATATTAAAATATTCCGGAGCGATACCGTTAGCATATAAGCCAACATTTACAGTCATACCCTTTTGAAGTTCCAGAGAGCCGTATATATTCAGTATACAGGACATGTTTCGATTGGTTCCGGTTGCCTGTAACACAGGTTTGTGAAGATTATCCATGTTGTGCCACGTCATATTGTGGCATGAGGCATTGACATTGTATAAATCAACAATATCATTTGAGGGACCAAAGCCCGAGTTTTCGTCAAAAAACACATTGTCCGCCTCTGTAGGAAGACAGCCGCTACCCGGATTGCCTCCGCTGCTCGAAGCCCAGTGAAGAGGATCGTTCCAGTTACCGGCGCCGCCAACCCAGTAAAGATCTGTTCCCTGAGATGGGATATACCAGCCGGCATAATTGGAAGGATTGATGCTGCTGTATGCTGTATAGGGTGTTGTTCCTGTAATAGGAGCGTTAATGTAAAGGTGATTGACATTGACCGTAGCGCCGGCTCCCATGTTGAGGCGTCTATCCGTAGAGGTCATAGCCGTCAGGATAATGGATTAAATATCCTATATATCAATCATTAGTGATATTTTTTGTTGTTATTTTATTTTGAATTTTCACTATGTCTTTGTACCTTTTGATATCGTTTCCCTTGCAGGATTTCCAATTGACATTTTTTTCTCCGTCGATTTTCAACGGGATCAATCACAATCCGACCGGATTTTTCGCAGAATCATTGAGTCAAGATGCGATACCCATGTTCATTCGACAATTTGTATGTATCCATTTTTTTCTTGGTTTATGACTCTTTTTCGACTTTAACCCACATTGCAGCAAAATATAGCAAAAGTGTTAAAAAAAGGAGGCAAAAACATCAAAATCCGAAAAATTAGATTTGTTTTCTGCAATATTCTGCTTTGTATATATATGATTATTAATAATTTAATTTGGGCATAGTTATTTTTTGCCCCTTTCTCGTTTGAAATTGGGGAGGATTGCGTATCTTGCATCATATTAAAGAACATTTTTAGTTAAATGCGGGGTGGTTTGTGTACGCTAAAACGGCCTCGCATTGTTTTATTAAATCGGGTGCAAAAGTACGATTTATTTTCCAGACAAACAAATTATTAATTCAATTATTTCAGGCATTCCCGTTCTGTTTTTTTTCTTTTCCTGAAAATGATTTTTTGAGAGTCTTTTCAGTATCCGTTTCATTGTAATTAAAGCTTTTTTTCGTGTATCCTGTAAAATGATTAACAGTTCGTTAAAGTATTGGGCAAGCGTATTAAATGCTTTTCGCATACTTATCATTGTAACTTTTCCATTATTATATATAAAGAATTCTTTTTGCACCCGACCGATTATTTGCAGATTAATCATAATAATAATCAACTTCATGTAAAGCATACACAAATAACGGGTTTCCTTCATTCTATGTATGGTGTCGATATAAAATACCGATTTCCAAACTTTGAAAACCAGTTCACATTGCCATCTGAGTTTGTAAACAGAGAATATGACATTTTTAGGAAGATATGTTTCCGGAGCATTGGTGATGAAAATTGTAAACCGATAAAGCGCTTTCAAACAGTCTGAAGTTTTATATCCCCGTTTTTTGTTTTCTTTTTCCCTTTCTCTGAGGCGTTTCTTATAAATTTCTTCCGGTGCCAGAGTTAGGTGCATTCGTACAAAAACCTTTTTCTCATTCACTTTAAAATATACCGGTAACTCTCGTGTGTCAATCTTTTGTGTCTGCATTTCGTTGTATATTGCTGAAAAGTCTACTGTTGTATTATCGTGATGATAAACAGTAGTGGTACTGTGAAGACGGGAAAGAAAATATGCGTCGTTATCAATTATGGACTGAAAGGTAGCGCCGGCATAATATCCCAAATCCCGGATTATCAAACTGCCGGATTCTATATTGGATTTTGTTGCTACGGAATCTGTCCGATCATTACGGGTGGCTGCTGTAATATTCATATCTAAAACTCTGTTGGTTTTCAAATCATACTCATACTGTATGCTGATGCCGGAAGGAGTACCTCCCAATCCCGGATAATTTGCAGACATATTGGACGGAGTTTTTATTTTTGTCGAATCTTTTATCGGGACACTGCTAAAATGTTCAAAAAAATTATCTCCGTAAATCGAGGATAACCTGTCCTGTATTAGCTCTTGGAATACTGCTTTAATAAAGGATAAACATCTTTCATTAAAACGCTCGTCCAATGATTGCTTGCTTATTTCTATCCCAAATTTGTCGGACAAATAGGATACCATAGTGGATAAACTAATATCATGTGGTTGGATGACTACGTATAAAAGTAAGTTGAAAAAAGATACTGCATCCAGTTTTCTGGATGTCCGTAAGGTAAAACCTGTGGAAAGTGCCAACTTTTTTATATGTGACCGATTAAACAATAAACGTAAACGGTCTGTATGTAATTCTAAATCGGGGGTAAGGATACCCCCATTATATATAGGGAAAAATAATATGAAATAATAACGCTATGTAAGAATATGATTATATGAGATATATGAAAATTATCCTGACGGCTATGCCGTAGAGGTGGTGACACATTGAGTAGAAGAGGTCAATGTATTAAAACCATTGCAGTTCAGTGATTCAAAATGTTTGTTTATATTAGTAACGTAGCCTAAAGACAGGGAAACATTACCGTCCTGTTTAAGTATTAAGGTATCTATACTGGAACTTGTGGAGCACAGATAACCCGACTGCTCGAATATTACTTTGGGAAGAACTAAATTGCCTGAAATACGCAAATAATTGTAATTTGAAGGCGAGTTAAGATGCAATACTGAACCGGAAGCGGATAAAGACATGTAGGAACCGACATAAATAGTTGTTGAATAGCCGGATGTTGGGGCAGCGGTATATCCATGCACCCATATATTGCTGTTTTCAATATTAAGACTGTTAGAACTGGTTGAAGGCGCAGCATTTAACATTCCATAATAAATATTGATATCTTTCATAATAAGGTTTCCCTGCGTTAACGTAATGAGACCATTTACATGATAATCATCCTTAACCGTCCATGTACCTGTACTGTTAAATGTTATTGCACTGACAGTGGATGATATGCTGGTTCCCTGAATTACGACGCCGTTGTTGATAATGCTGTCTGTTCCTGTGGAGCGGAATACAATTCCACCTGAGCCGACAAGATTTACCGTCATTCCCTGCTGCCATTCCAAAGAGCCGTAGATATTGAGGTTAGTTCCATTGATTGTCAAATTGGGAAAATTGGAGGTCATATTGTGCCAGGTCATGTTACGGCAGTTGGCTGCGACGGAAGAAATCGTAACTGTTTCATCCGGCAACAAAAAACCCGAAAGATCGTCAAAAACGACATTATCCGTCCCCATAGGAATACAGCCGTTTCCTCCGGGACCTCCCGAAACAATATCCCAATGCGACAGGTCGTTCCAGTTGCCTGTACCATTTACCCAATAATAGGTTTTCCCGCCGCTGCCAAGAGTAAGACCGGCTGCTGTTGGATCGATTAACGCATTATTGACTGTTTGGGCTGGATTAAAGATGACGTATTGAAAAAGCACATGATCCGTATTTATCACAGCGCCGGGTTCCATGACTATGGTAGGTCTGTAAGAAAGGGTGGTACTGTAAGATCTGACTGTTTTAGTACCTGCGCAATCCACTGCCTCAAAATACTTATTTATCCTTACCCTGGCTGTAGGAGCAGTGTGAGGAAGCATTAATGTCGTATTTTCGCCGGCAAGAATCAGAGAATCTATTATTATTTCACTACTTGCAGGAATATCAATCCGTCCTGTTTTCAGATAAACGACTTTGTTATATTTTAATCCACTGTTATTGCTGCTGGAATATATCATGTTATAGTTATTACTACTACCCCCGGAACCGTTCAACAGCAGGGTCGAACTGTCTGTTTTTAATTCGGTAATTTTACCGGCAGCATACCATGCGGTTGTCTCTGTCGTCGTCAATTCTATTGTACTGTTACGTATGTCTAAAAGATTCATTGTACCGTTGGAAACTTGAAATGCACCGATTTTGGCGGAAATATCCTTCATAATTAAGGAACTGCCGCTTCCTTCGTTGACTTCAAAACGGTTTGTAACAACAATATCATCCACAATGCTTAATGTACCTGTTCCGAGAAAAAATATACGAGGTATAGTAACACCGTTGCTTTTGATACTGTCGTTTCCGGATGTGTACATGCGTATTCCATAATTGCTATTATTCGCAGTCACAGTCATATTCTGTTGGAGTTCTAAAGAACCATAAATATTCAAGTTATTATTTAATGCCAGAACAGGATCGTCGGTAATATTATGCCATATCATATTATCGCAATATGCATTCACATCATTAACAGTAACAGTTCTGTTTGTTTGTCCGTTGAATCCTGAATTTTGGTCGAAAATCACAGTCGTTCCGTTTGAAGGAAAACATCCTGTTCCGCCTTGTCCTCCGCTTTCGGACGCCCAGTGATTTATATCGGACCAGTTGCCAAAGCCCCCAACCCAGTATAATGTATCATGGATAAAATCAAGCGTCCAGCCTGTGGAACTGGTAATATAGGAGTTGTAAACAGTGTGTGGGGCTCCCGCACTTGTAGCCTTGATTCTATTAATTTTTGCATGATTTATATTCACTCCACTGGCATTTAGCACGTTTATATAACCATTAAGGTCAACGTTACTGCCACTGGCGCCGGAATTGCCTTCCAACAAATTGAATCCCAGACAATCGGTCATTTCAAGATAACTTTTGACTGTAACTGTCTTGTTATAAACAGTTACTGAAATGTTGGAACCGCCTATTATCAAAGAGTCAACAGTTAGACTTGACAATATTCCTCCAGTATTAAGAAAAGAGATTTTATGATATTCATGAGACGGGACTACTTCGATACTGTTACCCCAAAATGATGAGGGAGCGATACTGTTCATTATTAAATGAGAACCTTCTGCTTCGAGTTCACTGCCGGCAGTGCTGTATGTCCATGTTCTGTCATAGGTATAAGTATATGTGCTTACATAATAAACCTTCATGTAAGCGGTCATTCTAACCGTACTGTTTCGAATATCAAGTTTACAATCGGCGCTGTTTCCCAAAAAAGCGCCGAAAGTTACATTAATATCCTTCATGACAAGATTGCCTGAAATAAGTCTGACACATCTTTCTACTTGCAGATCATCGGTTGCCGTCCATTTTCCTTCGCCCGAAAATCCTAATGAAAAATATGCATAATTTGTTCCTGAATAAGAATAACCGGGTCCCCCCATTATAATAACATTGTTTGAAGTAATTGTAAAATCATCGGTGTTTTGCATGGATATCATCTTAATATATGCGCTACCCAGATTGACCGTCATTCCTTCCTGCCATTCGAGCGAACCGAAAATGCTTATCGGCGCATTAACCTGAAAATTCGGTTTATCCTGTCCGTTCATGTTGTGCCAAATCATCTCTTTGCAATAAGCGGTAATATTAACGGTAACAGTTCTGTTTGTTTGTCCGTCGAATCCGGAATTTTGGTCAAATATAACCGTATCCATCGCCGAAGGAAAACATTCATTTTCATTCCCCGGACCTCCGGAAGAAGCAGACCAGTGCGCCGGATCGCTCCAGTTACCAAATCCACCGACCCAGTACCGCGTTTTTCCACCGGTGAAATTCCAACCGCTGTTACCACCCAAATCCGAACATCCCGTCGCCGTATATGGAGCGCTGTCGCCCGTAATGTTTATGTTTTGAACAGGTATCTGTTCCACCTCCGATACGCCGGCAGTTCCCATATTAATATTTGCTCCGGCGCCGCTGCCCGATAAAAGAATTGACGTGTTGCTGCATCCGTTCGCTATCAAACGGTCGTTGATATAAATCGTGATACCTTCCGTAAGCGTCGTGGTACGCCGAAACACAAGCGTATCCGTCGTCAGACTTGCCGCAATGTTAGTGTTGTTTGTTTCTAAAATAATTTTTCCATAAACGTCATTGCTGTTTGCAGTGAGCGTAAATGTATATGTAGAATTGTAATCCGCTGTCAGCGTCGAATTTTCGGCATTAAGCGCCGTTCCCGCCCCCGTATATGACCAATAATCCGTATTAGTATATCCTCTTACATGAACATTCGCCCCGTGCATGTCGAGCGAACGAGTTCCTGCGCTGCTGCTAAAATATCCGATGCTGATGTTTTGTTCGCTCCAATCAATTTGTCCACCCTGAAAATTGACGGCTCGGGCAACATAAACATCGCCGTCGGCAATCCATGTGCCACCCGTAACATCTATACTTATCGCAGTATAAAAATAACCTGTCGTTTTCCATGTACCGACGCCGCCGGAATTTCCGCGAAAAATAATGTTTACATTCTTGAAATCAACACCGTTTGGCGTAATCGTATAATTTAAATCTTCCGACATCGCAAGACTGCCGAAATAAATGTTTCTCGTCGCCGCCGGATTAATCGTCATTCCAGACTGCAAAAATAAAGAACCTCCAATACTTAAATCTGCGTTCATCGTGAAAGTCGGAACCTCAGTCGTTCCCAACCACAACAAATCGTGACATTCCCCTGGAATATTAAGCGTAACCGTCTTGTTCGCCGCAGTAAATCCCGATCCGTCATCAAAAATAACGGTATCATTAGCAGTAGGAAGTCCAGCGTAATTATTTCCCGAATTCATTGCCGCCCCGCTAAATTTCCCCCAGTGATTGATGTCGTTCCAGTTTCCCGACCCGCCAATCCAGTAAAATTTATTAGCAAATACATTTGAGGTCAGTCCGCAGCAGATTAAAAGTATAAGTATTCTCTTCATTTTAATTAATTTTTAATTACATTTTATATTTGATGAAAAATGGATATCATTGATGGTATGGATAACGTTCCCCGCCGCCACCGGCGTTGTCCGGTGTAAAGACGTGCATGAAGACATGCGTGAAGACGCAATATATTGCGTCTCTACGAATCGACGCCCTTGTCCTGTCTTAGGAAAATGTCGTTTCTGCAGAACTTTAAATAATCGAATTACTTTTATACATTTGTTATTATACATATCTAATCTCATTTTTCATTTTAAATTTTTTTCAATCCTCCGTTTTTTAACGATGAGTTATGAGTTATAAGCGCTGTCGCCAGATTGTTAATCCACCTCCTGAAAACCCCAACCTCCAACCATTTATTAATTATTAATTATCAAAAACAGAATTAGTTTTTTAACTGTAAATTTGTTGACATTAGGGCGGGAGCAAGCCCCGCCCCTACGTCATACATCATACCTCATACTTACTAAGGGATGATTACGTTGTAAATTTCGCTCCAAGGACCTTTTTCGCCTACATTGTTTTCCCACCTAAGAGCGAAGTACAGCGTTTTACCGCGTTGCTCGCCGGAAAATACGAGTTGCGCCGGCGTTTTTGTGTCGAACGAACTGTGAATAAGTTGCGACCAGTCCGTTGGCGGCGAGTCGAGCACCGCCGACACGATTTCCGCTCCCCGTACATGCTTTGGTTTCGCCGTACCTTTTTCGTTCTTACTTCGGAAACTGATTCCTACTATCCCCGGTTTCGAAGTATCCGTCGTCGCTTCGATTACTTCTGTCGGCGGGGCAGGCGGCGTCTTTGTGCCTGTCGCGTGTTTCGGCAACCCCATTTTGACCAAATCTTCGTCGGTCACGAGCGGGTTACCTCTAAGAAACCCGTTGTAGAGTTTCCTGTACGACGGTTTAAAGTCTTTTTCCGCCGAAATCAACGCAGCCGTCTTCGCCGGATTCCTTGCCGCCGGATTTTTCCAGTCTTCAAAAGCAAGACTGAACACATTGTGCTTCGGAATAAAGTCAGAAGAGTACCATGTATACGATGCTCCTGTAATTCCGATTCTGCTAAGCACATCATCGCTTAAATACTCGACTGTCTCATTTGCCTGATTGTACAGTCTTTCGTGGTTGCGTGGCAACCAATCACTATCTGATCCCATTTCAATTTAATTTGTTATAATTATTAAAATATATTCTTTCAACATGTAAAAATTTGCTTTCGATACCCAAAATGGGGACGTCCCCATCCGAAGTGGGGACATCCCCATCCGAATTGGGGATGTCCCCATTTGAAATGGGGATGTCCCCATTTGAAATGGGGACGTCCCCATTTTCGAGACTGTCATTGAAAAGATTGTTTCGTAAAACCTCTTTCCGTATATTACGCGCGCGAAGCGAAGCGAGAAAGTATGTAAGTATCTGTGTGTGTGTGTGTGTGTGTGTGTGTGTGTGTGTGTGTGTGTGTGTGTGTGTGTGTGTGTGTGTGTGTGTGTGTGTGTGTGTGTGTATAGCTGTTGAGAGGGGTGG
>JAIRMH010000057.1 GCA_031258835.1 Tannerella sp. | reverse complement strand
ATCTGCAATATCGCTTTTCAAACTATTGATATGTCTCTGCGCCCGTGCACGGGTATCAAAACTTCCGATAATCACATAAAATTTGCCCGCCACAGCGGATGAAGATTTTGTTGCCGTCGAAGGTTTCGTCGCAGCAGGTTGCGATGCCGGAGATTTCGCCGGTGATGTCGTCGTAGCAGGTTGTGATGCTGGCGATTTCGCTGCTGCTGCTGATGACGATGATGCGGCGGTTGACGATACAGATGTCGCTGATGGTTTCGTTGCGGATGTTGCGGAAACAATTCCACCGGACTTCGTTACTGTTTCAGCAGTTTTTTCCGCCTCCTCTTTTATAGCCGGGAATCCGGTACTCACTTCCGGTACAGCTCCCATTGGGATTTCGCCGGCTGTATTCATCACCGTTTTATTTGTTTCTACGTCGGGGATATCCTTATCTGCAAATGCATTGAATACAATTTCGCCGGCAGACTTTTTCGGCATTATCTCCGGAGGCACAAAGCCAGCTGAATAGGACGCATTATTCACATCTTTTACCGGTGTGGATATCAAAAAGAACAGGACTATAGCCGCAACCGTAGCGGCAAATACGTGTACAAACGTGCGTGTAACAGGTATTGTATAGATAATATGATTTGATCCGGGCCTGTTCGCCTCGTTACTCATTTTGAGCTGCACTTCCTTCAAAGAATCTGTCGTTGAATCTGTCGTATTGTCCATATTGTGAATAGACACCCCACGCGCTACCAGTGAAAGATAATAGAATACAGGCAAGCCGTAAGAAGACGGGCAAAATAATTCATCGCTATTTTTTGAAGGTATAAAAATCGTACGTTCATCCTCTTTTATAAACAGACCGATCCGTCCGAATTTTATCTGCTGCTCATTATCCAGATCCTCTTTCATATTCGCAACATCGGTCAGGATATATTTCCGGGCTTCGTTAAAACTCATTGCAAACCTCTGCATATAGGCCTCTATCAACAATCCATCGTTATGAGTCAACGTCGGATTAAAAACGACTTCTTTACGAGCTGGGGTGAACAAATGTTCGTCGCCCGTATACACAGCCGGAACTGGTTGAAGGACAAATCCCCCAAAATCAGGTATTATGACGCAATCATGCCATAACAACAGACGCTCTATATGCTCAATTAACCTTTCCATTCGCGTAAAACCTCGTTATATTACAACTTTAAATATAACATATGAGTTTTGACCCGCAAAGGTAAACATTTTTAAGCAACAATACAAAATCGAAATAAAATTTTCCGTGGAAGAAGATGCGTTCCTATCTCTGGTACGTGAAGTCCGAAAAGATTTTCCGCTAATGGAGGCAAGAAAACTGCTGATTTACCTGAACCCCCAATTTGAGGCGATGCATCTCCATATTGGTCGGGATGCTTTTATTGGAAATGGTTAATCCCGTTACCGGTAATGTTTGCCATGGCGGTAATCGCCAATTCAAGCCTGCGGATATGCTGGTGATCGTTGATCAGATTGCCAATGCGCCAAATAGGGCGGGCGTTATTTTTACGGGATTAAAGATTGCTGCAACGTGTCGTATTGTTTGTTGCATCTCTATTGAATTTTCCGGTGCGCCTTAAATTATCCTGTCATTGCCGGTATCGTTTTTTCACGTAGGATGCGATGCGTTTATAGGCTAACGCCAAATGGTCGCTGACGGTTTTTTCGCTGATAGATAGTAATTTGGCTATCTCGCGGTTTTTCAATTTGTCGGATAGGCAGAGGCGAAACACTTCTTTGCATTTAGGGGGCAGCGTGTCAATAGCCGCTTGGATAAGCGATTCGTATTCTTTGTCTAATAAAATATGTTCAGGGGTGTCGTCTTCGGCTACAAGCTCGATTTCGTAGAGTGACAGTCTGTTTTTATCGGGGATAGCATTGTGGCGGAGGTATTGCAGCGCCTGGTTTTTCGTCGATATGTACAGATAGCTTTCTATGTTTTTGATGTGCGTCAGGGATTTTCTTTTATTCCAGATCGCGGTAAAGACGTCTAATACCGCCTCCTCGGCTACTTCTTGCGATTGCAGATGAGAATAAGCCAGATGAAACAACTTGTGAGAAAACATATCAAATAATTGTCGTAAAGCATGTTCATCTCCCAGTATCATTTTTTCTAATAAAATTATTGATTGTTCCTTGTCCATTTGTTTTTCCGGTCGTTTTTTATAATATGTGATTTAAATGTTCATCATCTGCGTTGCAAAACTACATGAAAATTCTGCGATTTCCAAGCGCGTATGAAATGAAAAAAGTTTTTTTACAGAAAAAACGTACATGAACGCTCCCCCCCCCAAAAAAAAAATCGGGTTTCGACACGGATTTTTTTAAAGAAATGTCATCTCTATAAAAAAGACCCTGTATATGGACAACAACGAAATAGAATATATGGACAACAACGAAATAGAAGATGATTATTCCGGTATGCCGGAGCGGATACGTTTTAGATCGCTTCCTTATAACAAGAAGGAGAATTATGAGCGGTTAAAAGAAAGAATATCCGGTACGTGCAATATCATTATGTCGGATAAAAATATCAGGATATGGAAGTATGTTGCGGTTGCCGCATCCTTTGCTTTATTGCTTGTTTCTCTCATGCATCTTGTTGATTTATCGCCCCGTGAAGAACTCGTGTGGTTTGAGACGACCGCTGTGCCCGATGCAAAAACAAAAATCGTCCTTCCCGACAGTAGCGTCGTCTGGATGAACGCAAACGCTTGTTTGCGTTATCCCCGTTCTTTCGATGACGAACAGCGGAAAGTGAGTATTACGGGAGAGGCTTTTTTTGAGGTGCGTAAAGATGAAAAACCGTTTATCGTTCAGATGGAAGATGTATATATAAAGGTGTTAGGCACTTCCTTTAATGTGATAACGGATGATCAGCCGGACAAAACGGTCATAGCGTTATTGGAAGGAAAAATCGCTTTGTTTCGTAATGATAACAAGACGGATATCCCGGATAAACTGTTGAAGCCTAACCAACAAGCCGTCTGCGATGCTTCGTCGCAGGATATTGCAGTTTCTACCATAAGGCCGGAAAACGTCACCTCGTGGGTGACGGGAGTGTTCCGCTTCGAGGGCAATACATTAGAAGAGATAGTCGGGGAACTTCAGCGGGCTTTTCATGTTAAAATACATGTGGAAAATGAGATGATGCGGCGAAAAACATTCTATGCCGTATTTGACGATAAAGAAACACTTGACGAGATCCTTTCCATACTCCAGATATCAGCGCGCTATTCCATCGAAAAGAGACGGGGAGAGGTTTATATTTATTAATATGTTGAACTAAAAAAACAATGAAACCATGAACAGCACATGAAATCCGTAAAAAAAAACATTTGGGAATGCGCGAACATTCCCAAATAAAATTTGTTAATCGGTAGCTAAGGGCTACCCAGTATAAAATTATTAACACACAAAGATATGAATAATAAATTATTTACAAGGCATTTTGTAAAAAAAAATGCCAAAGGGGAGGTTTTATCATTCTCCCGAACAAAGAAAAACAGTTTATCACATGTATTATTTATTTCCGTTTACTTTCTGTTCCTTCTTGCGCCTTTTTTATCGGCGCAAACAACATCGCTGTCATTACAAATAAAGGGTTCATATGAGCAAGTTTTTAATGAAATAGAGCGAAAAACGGGATATAAATTTGTTTATAACACACAAGAGGTAGATCTGCAACGACAAGTATCAATATCGGAAACGGAGAAGGATCTAAGTCTGATTCTGGATGAGATATTCCGTACTACCGACATTGCTTACCGGATATCTAATAAACACATCGCTCTTTTCAAACGGGTGATAAAAAACATTTCCGGAATCGTGTCGGACAGTTTCGGCGATCCTGTTGCCGGGGCGAATATCGTGGTGTCGGGAACAATGAACGGAGTGATTACGGATATAGACGGTACGTTTTCGTTGATGGTCGAAGAAGGCGATGTCCTCCGGATTTCCTATATAGGATATGTTACGCAGGAAATAACGGCAGATTCGCAGGAAACATTGAGGATAATACTCGTGGAAGACAGGATGTTACTCGACGAAGTGGTGGTTATCGGATATGGCATGGTGCGTAAAAAAGACCTTACCGGAGCGATTGCACAAGTGAAGACCGAACGTTTCGCTACGCAGCAAAGTACGAATGTGCTGGATTTCCTGAATGGTACGGTTGCCGGATTTAATTCTAATACAGGAACGGCGGCGTCCGGATCTTCTTCTATGGAAATAAGGGGGCCGGCATCCTTATCCGCCAACAATTCGCCGTTGATCGTGCTGGATGGCGTGATATTCAACGGCTCTATCAATGACATTAATCCGAGGGATGTAGAGACGATAGATATTTTGAAAGATGCAAGTTCGGCCGCCGTGTACGGTTCGAGATCTGCGGCCGGCGTTGTGATCATTAATACGAAGCGTGGGAGGGGCGACAAAATGAACATCGGTTTTTCCGCACAAATGGGAGTGGCTGACTATGCAAATAAACTGAAGCCGAATGATGCCGAAGGCTATTTATTGCGGCGACAGGATTTCCAACGACGTATAAATCCGTCCAGACCCGACGCTTATTATGATCATCCGGATCATCTGCCGGAAGGCGTCAGCATAGATACATGGCAACAATATGATGCGTCGTATGCCGCAGATCCGCTGAATACGTGGATGGATCGTCTGTCGCTGAGGGAAATTGAACAAAAAAATTATAGGGCGGGTAACACTTACGACTGGCTGGATGCGACAACCAGTCCCGGATTACGTCAGAACTACGATGTAAATATATCCGGAGGCATCGGACGCACCAAATATTACTGGTCGTTAGGCTATACGGATAATCAGGGATACCTGAAAGGAGATGAATATAAAATCATTCGGACGCGCATGAATGCGGACACTCAGGTAGCCTCATTTTTAACAGTGGGTATAAATGCCCAGTTTAGCAATAAAGATTTGAGTAATGAAGCGATCAGCCTGGGGAATGTGATTTCTCAAAGTCCGTTCGGACAACCTTATGACGATGACGGCGTAATGAAATGGTATCCGCATGATGATTCGGGCATTGCGGTCAATCCCTTTTTAATAAATAAATATCGTGATAAGTTCAATATGATTCAAAATTTGTTTGCCAATATATATGCCGATCTGCAGTTGCCTTTCGGATTCAGCTATAAGTTTTCGTTCATTAATCGTTATGACTGGGAGAAAAATTATTACTTCGACCCATCGACTATTCCGAGCGGAAACAAGGTCGGCGGTATCGGGCAAAGGATAAACCGGTCATTATATGAATGGCAGGTGGATCATATCCTCTCCTGGAAAAAACGATTCGGAATGCATGATTTTTATGCGACATTGCTGTATAATGCGGAAAAAAAACAAGTGTGGCGGGACGAGGCGAATAATCAGAGTTTTTCTCCCAGTGAAGCGCTTGGTTTTCATCAGTTGGAGGCCGGCGGTTCGCCGACAATCAGTAATGATGATACCTATTCTACCGGCATGGCACTGATGGGACGAGTTAATTATACGTTACTGGACCGTTACCTCTTGACGTTATCCATACGCCGCGACGGATACTCTGCTTTCGGTATCAATAACCCCTATGCGACGTTTCCCTCCTGCGCCATTGCCTGGAATATCTCGGAAGAACCGTTTTTTAATGTCGACGGGAGGGGGAACCTGAAGATAAGGGCTTCTTATGGATGGAACGGAAACAGGGATATCGGTATCTATGCGGCATTATCCAAACTCGGTACGACAAAATACCTGAGTGACGGAAGTTATGTGTCAGGCGTATATAGTAATTCATTGGCAAACAGCGGCCTGAAATGGGAGAGAACGGCGTCCTTTAACCTGGGCGTTGACTTTGCCGCCTTTAACGGTCGCTTGTCCGGAACGTTGGATTATTATGATATGAAAACCAATGACTTGCTACTTACCCGTAGTTTGCCTACGATCATCGGTTATAGTAGCGTGATGTCTAATATGGGAGAATTGGAAAACAAAGGATTTGAGATGACGCTTAACAGCCGTAATATAGAAGATGAAATCCTGAAATGGAACTCTACGTTTACCTTTTCCCTTAACAGGAACAAAATCAGACACTTGTACGGAGAAATAGAGAATATATTAGATGCCGACGGGAATGTTATCGGGACGAAAGAGGCGGACGATGTGAATAACGGATGGTTTATCGGGCAGGCGATCGACAGGATATGGGATTATAAATTTCTTGGTATATATCAGGTGGGGGACGAAAAAGAGGCCGAATCATTCGGCAAAGCGCCCGGCGATATAAAATTGCTGGATGTGGACGAGAATGGCGTGTCTACCCAGGAAGATAAAGTATTTCAAGGATATACGAAACCTCGTTTTCGCCTTGGTTTACGCAACGATCTCGTTTTTCCCGGGAATTTTTGTCTCTCCTTCTTTCTTCGTGGCGACCTGGGTTTTTATGGGAAAAATAGTATGTTGACACACACCGACCATGTAGAAGACCGGCGGAATACGTATGCTACGGAATATTGGACGCCGGGGAATCCAATCAATAATGCGACCCGTTTGAATACGGTAAATACCCCGGCATTCACCATTTATCAATCGCGCAGTTTTGTTCGTTTGCAGGATCTTTCGCTATCCTATGATTTGCCGGAGAAAATAATCGGGAAATTTAAGTTTTCCGGTTGTAAAGTATATATAAGTTCCCGGAATCTTGTCACATTCACAAAATGGTCAGGTTGGGATCCCGAATCGGGAAATACCCCTATGCCGAGGATCTTTACGTTTGGTATGGATATAACATTATAATAAAAAGGAAGTGTATTATGAAGAACTTAGTTAAATATTTGTTGTTTTTATCGCTTTATTTAGTGTCCTGCGGAGATGATTTTCTGCAAATAAAGCCCTTATCAATTTATACGCCAGAATCAATATATGTCGATAAAGCCGGTTTTGAGGGCGTATTAGTGACGTTACGCAAAAACTTGCGGGTGGATTTCTATGGAGAGGGCGGCGGACTGGCGTGTGAGCTGATTGCTTCGGAGCTGGCAATCTCCGCCAATAAACAGCAGGATGCCATCCATAATTTCGATACGCAGGTAATACCGACCGGAACCGGAGTAACTTACGATTTTCATGAAATATGGGAAAGAGGTTATAATCAGGTTCGTAACGCGAATGTGATACTGTCGCGTATTGAACAAGGCGTCTTTGATTCCGAAAATACTAAAAATGCAATTATTGCAGAGGCGTATTTTCATCGTGCATACTGGTATCATCGTCTCGTACACCTTTATGGCGATGTGCCGTTCTTAAATGTTGAGCATACGGCGCCTAAGATAGATTTCTATACCCATTCGCGTAAAACGATCCTGGCAAAGATTACGGACGATATGAATTTTGCCGTAAAATGGCTGCCTGAAAAAGTTGTGCCCGGAGCAGTGTCGCGGGGCGCCGGATATCATTTGCTGGCTAAAATCCTTTTGGCCGACAGTAAGTTCCAAGAAGCCGTACAAGCCGCATCTGCCGTTATCGACGGCGGACAGTACGCCTTGGTGAAGGATCGTTTCGGAGTTGTCGCGACTGATCCGAAGTATAATGTCATATGGGATCTTCACCAAAAGGAAAATAAGAATTCGCCTCAAAATAAGGAAGGGTTACTGGTCGTCCAGGAACGATATGGCTTTCCCGATGCGCAGGTGAGCGGCGGAACGAGAACAATGCGCCGTTATGTGCCTGCCTGGTGGAATAATTATATAAAAGACCCGAATGGCGTCCGGGGAACGATTGATACGCGGGGCAACGAGTTCCTTATTTATGCCGGAAGGGGTGTCGGCTATGTGCGTGCATGCAGCTATCATAATTACGAAATATGGACGGATGATGTCGATTTGCGCCATGACCCGGAGGTAAACTGGTTTTCGACCGATAAGTTTATTTACAACAATCCAAGCTCCAAATATTACGGGCAACGTGTTGACATAAAATATACCAATGCTACGGATACGATTCATTGCTGGTATCCTTATCCTTATTATAAAATATATGTAGCCGACGAAGAAAAGCCTGACACTCCCGAAGGAGGTCATTCCGACTGGTATTTATTCCGCTTGGCGGAAACGTTCCTTTTGCGTGCGGAAGCTTACGTGTGGCTGAACGATCCGGAGAAGGCGGCACATGATGTGAACGAAGTGCGGAACAGGGCAAAAGCGCAACCTGCAAGCGCAGCGCAGATGTCTGTCGAATATATTTTGGACGAACGGGCGCGTGAATTATTTGCCGAAGAGTTTCGAAAATCGGAACTTACCCGTATCGCTTTTATTATGGCAGATAATAAAATGAACGGATATACGATGGAAAGTTTCTCCCAGAAAAACTACTGGTACGACCGAATCATAGAGAAAAACGAGTTCTATCGCGCAGGAGATATTTTATGGGGACCGAATATCTACAGGTTAAGCCCGTTCCATGTTTTATGGCCGGTTCCCGCAAACGCCATCGATAGTAATTTGGGCGGTGTCATCAATCAGAATGAAGGGTATGTCGGATTTGATAAAAATGCGCCTCCTCTCACTGTGATCGATGACCGTCAATAATACGAAAGAATGGAGCTATCCTGAATAAACAATCATTTTTAACCCTTCTACTTGGGAAAAATAAGGATGGCTCCGTTCTTTTTGTGTAATCGTTACAATAGATGAATTTAAAAAAAAAAATGAATGGAAATGAAAACAGAATACCCGATATTATTTTCCACCTGCTTATTCTTGCTTCCCGGATGTCATTTATCCGGTCAAAAGCGGTCGGAAGCGAAAAAACCAAACGTACTTTTTATTTGTGTCGACGATCTGAGGCGCGAATTGGGATGTTACGGTTCGGTCGTAAAATCCCCGAATATAGATAAATTAGCGGCACAGGGAAGTCTTTTTTTTAATCACTATACACAAGTGCCGACGAGCGGAGCGTCGCGAGCCTGTATGTTAACAGGGAAATATCCGAGGGAGAAAGCCGACCTTTCGAACGAAGCCTGCCGCACGCGTCTTTCAGATCGGCCGGAGATGGAACGGCCGGAGACAATGTTTCACCATCTAAAACGAAACGGATATTATACCGTCGGAATAGGGAAAATAAGTCATTATGCAGACGGGCTGTTATATGATTATACCGATCCGGCAGGCTCTTCTTTTGAATTGCCGTATAGCTGGGATGAAATGCTTTTCGACTGCGGACAGTGGGGAACCGGCTGGAACGCATTTTTCGGTTATGCCGACGGCACGAACCGTCAGAGCCGGGACAGGCAAGTCAAACCGTATGAATGTACCGATGTGCCGGATGACGGCTATCCCGATGGCCTGACGGCGGCTTTGGCAGTGAAAAAAATAAAGGAACTGGCCTCCCGAGACAGTCCGTTTTGTTTGGCGGTGGGCTTCTTCAAACCTCATTTGCCGTTTACGGCGCCCCGGAAATATTGGGATATGTATGACCCGCAAGATATTCCTCTTTCGCCGTTCCCTTGTATCCCGGATGGTTGTCATGCCACAACGCTGCACGAAAGCAGCGAATTTAACGGATATCTTTACGGTGAAGAAAAAGCGTCGCTGGAAAAACCTCTTTCGGATGATTACGCCCGCAAACTTCGCCATGCTTATTTCGCTTGTATAAGTTATGTGGATGCACAGATCGGAAAAGCGCTGGACGCATTAGAACAATCGGGACAGGCAGATAATACAATCGTTATTTTATGGGGCGACCACGGATGGCATCTGGGCGACCATCGGGTATGGGGAAAACATACGTTGTACGAAACATCGTTAAACAGCGCTTTCATCGTGAAAGCCCCGCACAAAAAGAAAGGACTGGAAAATACCCGGATAGTCGGCTCTGTGGATATATATCCGACTTTGATGCGCCTATGCGGCATAGAGATCCCCGCGGGTTTGGACGGTGACAGTTTTGACGCCCTGCTTGAATATCCGGAAGATGACACATGGAAAGATGTGGCATACAGCTATTTCCGTGAGGGTATCAGTATGCGCACCGCTCAATACAGACTATCCCGTTACTTCCCCAAAGATGGGCCTGTCACAGAACTGTATGAATATAAACAGGATATTTTCGAACGGGAAAATGTTGCAAATGAAAAATCGGAAGTAGTAAGATCCCTTATGCCTCTTTGGGAAAAAGGAAATACATTCGGATTTTAGGGTGAATAAAAATTCGTGCAACAAATTGCTTATTTTGCTAAATTGGTTTTGTCTTACTTTTGCCAAATCAGTTTGATATTGAAATCATCCCCACCCATATTTTCTTTGACATTCTGATAATTGGCCATATTGTTCCGCTGTAAAATAACAGGGTATTTAAACCGTTTAGGCATCACATTACCTGTAGGAACTCCGTTCCCTACCGGCATCTCCGGCAATCCGGTACGGTTATATTCGAACCACTGCTGATAATCGCAAAAGAACAACGCGTAAAACTTCTGGATCATGATTCTTTCCAGTGTACCGTTGAATTCTGTTTCCGTATTGTCGAAATAGTTTCCGGGAAATGTGGCGTCCCATCTTTCAATAGCCGCTTGTACACCTTTTTTATAGTGTGTCTCGGCATCGGAACTGATTATATTTTTCAGCGCCAGTTCCGCTTTTATAAACTCCAGTTCCGCATAACCCATCAGAGTAAGTTCTAACGGTGGTTTTACAATGTCCTGGTTAGGAGCTGAACCATTAAAAAAAGGAGCGACATTATATCCGCCAGGCCATCCCACGTACGATTTTTGATTGTCATTGGTCGCCTGGGTAGCAAAAACAGGTAGCCGGGGATCATTCCAATTTTTCAAATTGTCGATAAAAAACTCCGACAGCACTTTATAGGAAGTGAAATCCTGCGGACGGGTCATCGGTGGCTCGGCAGGGAAAACTCCCGAAATAAACAGTTCCGCGGCGTCTTCATTCGATTCAAAAACAGGATAAGAGGCCGGTTCGTTGAGCATTTTTTTCAATTCCGATTCGGCATTCAATCCGGGGACATTCAACCCTCTCAATAAGATCCGGATCCGGAGAGAGTTGCAAAATTTTCTCCATTTGGTAATACCGACCGATACATTGGCAACCAATGCGTTGTCGGTGGCGTATAACATTTCACCATCCGTATTATACCGCAGGCCGGCGGTTTGATCAAACAGCAGGTTGGCGGAATCCAGATCTTGCAAAATAGCTTTGTATACCTCCATCTGCGTGTCGAATTTCGGCGTAAACACCCCTTCGTCACCCCTTGTCGCTTCACTCATGGGAATATCGCCAAAACTATCCACCATTATGCTGTACATCCAGCTTTGAAGGGTCTTGGCGATTGCGCGGTAATTTGTTTCATTCAACATCACAGCCTGTTTTTCCATTTCCCGGATATTGTTGAGCCAACGGTAGTAGACACTCCAGTGGCCATCTCCTGCGGCATCGGAAATATAATACCATCCCAGTCCCCCCGTACTATTGGTAGTAACGATAGACTGCATCAGGTGAAACGTAAAACCGTTATACCGGCTCCAGTTATAGCTGCCCACTTCATACAGGACAGGATTCAGGAAAACACCGGGATTTGATTCCTGCATGCGTGCAGGGTCCGTATTCAAATCATCAAAATCCGCACAGGAACCAAGAATTATACTGAATAGTAAAACTGTGGCTAAAAGACTGTTTTTTATAGACTTTCTCATCTTCATTATTTTTAAAAGCTAATATTCAAATTTACACCATAAGATTTTGTGGATGGGATAGAACCGTTTTCTATTCCCACCACCATGGCATTACCGTCCAATGCGGCAATTTCGGGATCATAAAGGGGATAGTCGGTAAATGTCAGGAGATTCCTGCCGTAAACACTTACAGAGAGTACCGAAAACGGGGTCCTGGCAAGTAACCTTACAGGTAATGCGTATTCCAGGCGGATCTCCCGCAATTTTATAAATGAAGCGTCAAAAGTATTTGTCTCCACATTTGCTCTTCTGTAATATTCCTTATTGTAAGCCTCTACCGTAACTAATTTTTCATTGGGGCTATAAGATCCGTCACTGTTCCTGACCACTCCCGGAGCCACCATATATACCCCTCCCATGTTTACCAGACCGGGATCGGATGTAATGCGAGGATCATCTGCAGGAATATAGTACTCCGTGCCCGGCAGACGTCCGTTCAGCGTGTGCGCCAGTTTACCCTGCTCACTCATTTTATGATGTGACTGGGAATAGATCATACCCCCCATTTGTCCGTCCAGCAGGAAGCTAAAAGTAAAATTTTTGTATTTGAACTCATTAAAGAATCCTGCTTTCCAGTCGGGACTTACATCCCCAACAAATTCAATCTCACCTGCCTGTTCCGGAAGGCCGTTAGGGCCTATCACCACGTCTCCGTTCTCATTCCTCACCAGTTTATATCCCCAAAGATCAGTTACGGAACCGCCTACGGTACCGATCAGTGATACAACCGAACCAACCGTTGCTATCACCTGGTTCTCATCGGATCCCTCTGCCAAAGAAAGGATCTTATTATTATTCTTAGCCCACGTAACCGCAGATCTCCATCTAAAATCGCGTGTTACAACCGGGATTGCAGTAAATTCGACTTCAAAACCGCTATTCTGTACCGTTCCGGAGTTGATAGTTGCCCGGGTATATCCCGTAGTCGGGTCGACAGGTGCATCCAGTATCTGGTTCTTAGTCCTGTTATAATAACAGGTTAAATCAATGCCCAGCCGGTCTTCATACATCCTGTAATCAAGACCTAATTCATAATTGGCAGATATCTCCGGTTTGAATTCCCTGTTGAAAAGGGTCGTGGGCAATTGAAGCGATCCGGGGAAAGTGCTGGTATCGTAATATTGCGATGTTTTATACGGAGCCGTATCGTTACCTACCTGCGCCCATGAAGCCCTTAGTTTCATAAAACTTATGATATCGGGCATGGTGATCATTTCATTCATAATAGCGCTCAGGCTTACCGAAGGATAAAAGAACGACCTGTTTTCTTTCGGCAGGGTCGACGACCAGTCGTTGCGTCCGGTAATATCCATGAACAGCATATTTTTGTACGATAAGTTGGTCATGAAATATAAACTGTTGATAGCTTTATTCCGTATTTTTGTCACCACATGTGGGTTGGATGCCCCATTCGCTAATTTATATATACCTGGAGTTTTTAATCCGTTGACTGACGCCGACAGCAGGTCATATTTCGACTGCATCATATTTCCTCCAGCGGAAGTGCTGAAGTTGATCCCGTTATCATATGTATCATGATAAGTAAGCAATGCGTCGGAATTGATTTCATAATCAAACACGTTTTCCTTTTTGAAAAATCCGTTCCCGAAAACCACATCACTGACGGGACGATGCTGCTCCCTTTGTTCGGAAGAGAGCTGTATACCGGAACGCAGCATGAACGCAAGTTTGGAGGTGATGTCGAAAGTAGCGGATAACGAGCTTACGTTGCTGTGTTTTTGTGAAGGGTTTTCCGAATCATACAAGATCACAAAAGGATTTCCGATAAATGAACTGTATGGTTGCAATTGTCTCACATTTTCCTGCCCGGTTCTCCACATCGGTCGTAACCAGTCGAGATTTACGTTAGGATTTTGGAAAATCAGGAAATAAGATATTGAATTACTGTTATATCCCAATGCAGGAGTATTATCTACTTTACGATTCGTATAACTCGACCTGAAATCAATTTTCAACCGGTCGGATATCTGCTGTTGACCGCCCACACTTAAAGTAAATCTATCGTACCCTGTATTGGGCAATATCCATTCGTTTTTTGCATACGCCACTGCGCCCCGGACAGAACCTTTGTCTGATTTCCCCGTCACCGCTACCGTATTGGTAGATGTATAACCCAATCGGAAAAGGTCTTTACGGTTATTCGGATAAGCAATCCAGGGGGTAGGATTTTCGGCCCTGCCCTGTAGTTCGGGATCGTATTGGTAGTAGAGTTGATTGGGATCGAACCTGGCTCCGTAGGCGCTGCTCGTCCCGCTTGTACTTGAGTTGCCATCAGGAGATGCTCCGTATGAATAATAGAGTTGTCCTGCATATTCCGTACCGGCTTTACCGATATTCGAGGGCAATCCCTGTCCGAATTCATATTGATAATCTGGCCATCTCATCACATCTTCTATATTTAAATTCGAAGTAAACTCAACTCCGATACCCTTTGTCGCTTTCTCTCCCGATTTGGTCGTCACCATGATCACACCGTTGGCCGCACGAGATCCGTACAATGCGGTAGCACTTGCCCCTTTCAATACCTGAATGCTGGCGATGTCGTTCGGATTAATATCGGCAAAACCATTCCCATAGTCAATGGAAAGTTCTGCCGCATCCCCCGCTCCATATGCCATACCCGGATTGGTAATGTCATTACTCAGGGGAACGCCGTCGACCACGATCAGTGCGCTATTACCGTTGACATTCAGTGACACATCGCCCCGAAGGGAAACCCTGGTGGACGATAAGGGACCGCCGGGGCTCACTATGTTCAAACCGGCCACTTTCCCGGATAAGCCGGTAGACCAGTTATTGGGCATCGTATTGGAAATAGATTCTCCATCGAGGTTTTCCGTGGAATAGCCCAATCCTCTTGCCTCCCTTTTAATGCCAAGGGCAGTGACAACCACCTCATCCAGAATTTTGGAATCTTCATGCAGTATGGCGTTGATCACCGAAGTTCCATCCCAGGTAAGTTCCTGTCCGGCAAAACCAATATATGTGAATACGATTGTGGAGTTCGCAGGCACATTCAATGAGAAATCCCCGTTGATATCCGTCACGGTCCCGTTAGTTGTCCCTTTCTCTACCACATTGACCCCGATGAGAGGAATACCGGCATTATCTTTCACATTACCCCTTAAAAGACGTTTCTGGGCATACGCTCCTTCCGTGAAAGATGCAAAGCATAACAGCAAGCTGAAAAACAGAGCTGAAAAATTGATCTTCATCATTTAATTTAAATTTAACTTTGGTGTATAACTAATTTGAGCGCAAAAATATAGTTATAATATTACGGATAAGCTAAGATAAAAATAAAATAATACTAAGTTTCGTCGATAGTGTATCATAGCACCTCAAAAAAAGATTTAGCCAAAAATCAACATGTTTGTGGGCGGAAAATCCGAAAAATATGAGCTGGCAAGAAAAGGCAATACAATATTTGAAAAACAGTCTGTTTCCAATTCCGGTCGAATTGAACGAGATAGACTGGAAAAGCGGTTTGT
>JAIRMH010000054.1 GCA_031258835.1 Tannerella sp. | reverse complement strand
GTTGAAATCCATACGGAACTTATTATAATCTCCATTTATTGTTTTCACGGATTGCTTATAAAATTCAAGCGCTCCCTTTCTATTTTGCATGGCCCACTCCGTATGTCCCGCATTCATATAGTCCTGTGAGTCGGGTTTATTGGATATGATCTTATGATAATAGTGGCGGGCCTGGTCATATTTTCCCGTAAGGAATGAACACCATGCAATGGGGCGCCATGCTTTATTTCCTTTGGCGTCAAGATAGTCCACCTTGAAATAGTATTTCAGCGCATCCGTATAATTCTTCATGTCTAAATAGCAGGAGCCGATACTTAATAAAACAGAAAAGTTTTCAGGCTCAAGTTTTTCATGTTGCAGGTAATAATCAATCGCTTTTTCCGGTTTTTTTACTGCCCGGTAGCATTGGGCGGTATGACGTAGCAGCCATTTGTTTTCCGGATGGATAATCCCGGCTTTTATATAGGCTGTTATCGCACCGTCGTAGTCGCCGTTCATCTGCTTGCAATAGCCGGTCTTTTGATATAAAGTATCGTCATTATCGTCCGCTTCTTTCGAAAGACGTTCATATATTATCAGGGCGTCATCGAAGTAGTTTTTACGCAGGTAATGATCCGCAATATTCAGCAGATCATTTTTGTCGACAAAATAGTCCTGTAATACCGGCAGGTTATGAAAGTCGAGAGGAAGTGTAAATATGTCCCTGAACTCTTTCCTGCGATGGTAAAGTTTATAGAAACGGTATAGATCCTGTATATACTGACCGATGATCCGTTCGGTGTTGTTATCTTTTGTCTGTAACTCCGCGCTCCGTTGTTCCTTTAAGTCGCTTAACTGACTTTCAAGCTGTCCGATCATCATTTTACGGCCTGCTTCCGGTATTTGCCGGATGCTGAAATACAGGGAATATAAGTCCGAATTACACATAAATCCCACATTGGTGATAAGTTCAAGGGATTTCATGATAACGTCGTCTTCTGATAACGATGATTGGTTTTTGATAAAAGGCATAAACCAATTGCTTATTTCATTGAAAAACGGAAAGTTCTTGAGATGTATAAAAGTCGAATGCATAACATCCGCGCCTTCTTCCTGTAATTGGTTAAATTCTTCAATCTGTTTCCCTAATTTACCGCTTGATAATTTATCCATCCATTCGGGATTCATTTCCTCTTCCGGATTTTTAAGAGGCGAGTCCTTGAAAGATGTGCGCGGATTAAATTTCGGATTCAGTTTCATCATTTCGGGAATGATTTCATCCCGCAGTTTATTCGAAATTTTTTCTGTTTCGCGCGAAAGGATAAATCGCAGAATGATCAGGTATATGATTTTCCTGAATTCGGGCCTTTCGGCCAGTGCGTCCAGACGATGTTTGATTTCCGGATAGCAGTCCGTGCGGGACCGGTATAGAAAGAGTGTGATCAGAATGCCTGTGTAGGCCCGGATTTTAACTTCTTCATCATTACTTTCGGCCGCAACGGTGAGAAGTTGCATTTTCCTTTTATCAAATACCTCCTGTAATCCGAGAATAAGTGAGGAGACAATCTGGCAGTTTAATATTGACATGCCAATTGTTTCTTTTATATTTCCGGTATGCGCATTGCCTGCGACAATTGTCCGGTACAAACTTTTCGTTTCGTCTTCGGAAAGGTATGGAGTCCCCCAGATATATTTGAATAGCTGGAAAATACTTGTTTCCGCAAGCTTTAAGTCGTTGATCTCATACGATGAGATAACGGTGCCGGTAAGTTTGACAAGGTTTTCCGGATGATTGCCAAACGTACGTTGTACGGCATAATATAAGTCGGGAGATTCCGCAACAAGCAGTTTTTTCTTTATTTTGTCGGCAAGCTCGTATGCGGAAGCCGTCAACTCATTGTATATTTTTGTTTGCATCGGATCTCTTGACCCCTCTGTGTAATAATGTAAGAGTTGTTTATAGGTGTCCTGCAAACTGTCTAATTCATCTTGAAACAAGTAAGTTTGTGAACCGGCAATGAGATTCGCTAAAGAGTCAAATGCCATTTTTAACTCTCTCTTATCAAGTGAATGGATAATCTCTCCGTAAATTGTCTGTATATCTAATGTTTTCATTTCTATATTTTAGAACAAAAGCCATGCCAAAAATAGTGTTTTTTTATCGTATATTCCTCAATTTGCACGATCTTTAATCAAACCTGAAATCCGCAATCCCATAATTTGTTAGTTTCGGTGAAATTACAGGAAGCGCCCCGGGAAATTTATACTGCGATTTTTATACGAATTTTGCATTTGATATGGCCGGAATAAATAAAACAATCAGCGGAAGCATATAATATTTGAAAAAAAAGCATCTTTCGCAATCTCAAAGAGGATGATCCGTTATGGCACGTATTTTTGTATCCGTCAACAAGCAAAAGCCGGGCGATAGTGTTAAAAATGCATAGCGGCGTTATTTTTTTGCGAAAATGTTTTTTTATTAGAAAAAGAGTTGTAATTTTGCATTCATTATTATAAAATATCAAACACAATTTATGAATTTTCTCTTAACAACAGGTCTTACCGGAAATCGTAATCTAAGCCTCCTTTTGGCAGGTTTTGGCACGATGTTTGCAGAGAGAGAGAGAGAGAGAGAGAGAGAGAGAGAGAGAGAGAGAGAGAGAAGCAGACGTATTTAACCATCAATATAATGTACGCGCGGGCGCTCGCACGCGCGTAAAACACAAAAGCAAATCATTTAAATCATATTCTCCGGTCGTTGTTTTTACAGAATTAAACGACGAAACGGAATTTTTTTATTCACAAAAACAGATTCAAACAACGGTCGCCGGCATGGAATTCCATCGCCGGCCGGACTGTGTCGTGTCGTTACGGGAGGAGTATGCCCTGTGCAATCCTCCCTTTTTAGAGACGCGACAGTCGGTGTTTGCCTCGAAGCGGACAACGTACTCGACAGCGACGTTTTCAAGGGTCTGTTTGCCGCCGTAGAAACCGCGCTCGCCGTCGCAACCCCGGTGCTTTCGGGCGTGATCGCCGTCGGCGGGGTCGTCGTCTATTTGCTGCGTCAGAAGCTGCGCGCCAACAAGGACGATCTCGTCGGTTTTTGGCAGGTATCGCTCAACCGCGCGGAACACTATCCGCACGGCGCGCGTGACCGTCAGGATGTTTATGACACAACCGGGAATATCCTGGTAGACTATACGCTGTTCGGATTTGAAAATATCCCGGAAATATAAGACCGTAAGGTAACAGTAAAAAACAAGTTAGAAAAACAGGAAAGAAAATAACAACGCTTGCCGCAAAAGAAAGGAGGGAAACCCGCGGTAAGACTTGAGAACTTAAATTTATATAAACCGTTAAAACGTGAAGAATCATGTCGATTAAATTTAAAACAATAGCCAAAGGACAACCGGGAGTTGTCGGCGGCGGAGAAAAGAAATATTATGCTGCTCCTGTAATGGGCGGCGAGTGGAACATTGAGAAACTGACCTCTTCCATCGAAAAGATCTGTACGGTGAGCGGGGCCGACATCCGCGCGGTACTGTACGCGCTGGTGGATGTGACCATTGACGGACTGGATGACGGAAACATCATCCGGTTAGGCGATCTGGGCAGCATTCGCATCACGCTCAGTTCGGAAGGTAAAGCTACGCCGGAGGAAGTGGGTGCAGGCTGTATCAAGAAAGTGCGCATCATCTTTGTACCGGGTTTACGCATCAAAAAAATGCTTGAAACAGCTAATTTAAAGAAGGAAAGTTGATGGAGAAAAATATCACGCGTGAAAAATAAAATTCCACGCGTGGTTTTTCCAATTTCCACGCGTGGAAATTTATTTTTCCACGGCAGGAAATACTTTTTTTCACAGCAAGAAATTTATTTTTCACGGCAGGAAATAAAGTTGTCAACCGGCAAGACGCCGAAAACACAACGATAAGACCGCAATGCCATTTGCAAACATAAAAAGCAGCGAGTATAAATCAGTCGTCCGAAGATTCGGACGGTCACAATCAATCACCTTTTAAACAGAATTGCCTATGGAAAAAGAGAATGAACAGTAAGGCGACCGGAGAATGTCGGGATATCGTCTCTTGGTCGCGTCGATTTAAAAACGAGAAAAATACCCTGTTAAAAACAAATTTTAAGCATATAAATTATGACAAAAAAATGGATTGACGGCATGAAAAATGCCAAACTAAAAAAACTTGTAAAGATTATGATGCTGTCCGCTTTCCTCCTGATGACGGGGGTGTGGACGGCAAGCGCACGTGGCGGCGATTCGCAGGAAACACCCGGATTGCAGCAGCAAAGTAAAATCCGCATCACCGGCACGGTCGTCGACCGGGCGGGCGAAACGGTCATCGGTGCAAATATTATAGAGAAAGGCGTTGCCGCCAATGGAACCATTTCCGACATAGACGGCAAATTCAGCCTGGAAGTGAACGCAAACGCTACCCTGCAAATATCTTACATTGGATATGTGACGCAGGACGTTGCCGTCGGGACGCAACGCGACATCGCTATTACGCTTCAGGAAGATTTGCAGGCGCTGGACGAAGTGATCGTCATCGGTTACGGTACGGCCAGAAGGCAGGACTTCACCGGGTCGGTCGCTTCCGTCCGGCTCGAAGATTCGCCCATTGCGCTGGCGCCGAACCTCAATGCGCTCGAAGCCCTTAAGGGCAACGTGGCCGGGTTGGACATCGGCGCGACGAACTCGGCCGGCGGACAGCCATCCATGCAGTTGCGCGGACAGAAATC
>JAIRMH010000256.1 GCA_031258835.1 Tannerella sp. | reverse complement strand
AGTTATAACTCAGCAAGATGACGTCGTACACGCCGGCATCGATACCTGCATGTATTAATTCCGGTTTAAGTGCGTGCGTAGAGAATCCAATATACTTTACTTTGCCGTCGGATTTGAATTTTTTCAGGAGGTTAATGATGCGCTCATCGGTGATTTCTTCTGGCTTTTCAAGTGCATGGGTGAAGAATATTTCTACATAATCCATTTGCAGCCGCTCAAGACTCAGGTCAAGCAAATCGGTATAATCCTTTTCAAAACTATCTGTCAGTGGATATTGGAATTTCCCTTTGGTAGCGATTGTGAAGGAGTCGCGTGGCTTATCTTTGAAGAAGTTACCCAACATCTCCTCGTTTCGTCCCTGTTGGTAGCCATGTGCCGTATCAAAATGCGTGATGCCCGAGTTGTAGGCGGCTCTCACAACATTGGGATTGTCGGCGCGCATCACGCCCATGCTCAAGATTGGCACTTTCATGCCTGTTCGTCCTAACGTGCGTATGGGAAATTCATTCGCCTTATTAACGGTTGTCGTACCCATAACTGATGTCGCGGCTTCCGCCGGAGCAATTATTGCTCCAACGCCGACTGTGGCAGACAAGCGCAAAAAATCTCGTCGATTTACGTTCTTGTGTTTCATATCGTGCTAATATTAAAATGGATGTATGTTTTACTTTATAAAAAAGATACCCTTAATTTTGAATATAGACTTTATATTGACACATTGGTTTAATATGTTTACTTTTTTTATTCATTTACAACGGATTCATTCATTGCGGACGTTATTTTCGACAGAATTGTACATTCTTCGCGCCGTTCTGATTTAAAAGGAGAGAGTTCTTGCGGTTTCAAGGGCGTTTTATGAGAAGATATATTTTCCTTCCTGTGGTATATCGGGGACATGCGGAAAAAATCGGATTGTCATCAAAAAAAAAGAGGAGGGGGCTGTCCGACTTTTGATACAGTCACCCCCTCTCCATTTATTAATTCTATGTAAAAAAGATTTTTTCTGCGTTTTCTTCAACTGCAATTTCGGTTGCAACTTCAGTCGACGTTTTTTAGAACTTATGTTTCTGCAACCGTTTCGGTTTCCGTAATAGCCGTCGCTTCAACCGTCGCTTCGACTTCTGTGGTTTCCGGTTTTGTTTCTGTTTTCGCAGGTTCCGCAGCTAAATTTTTTACGGAGATATACGAACGGTTGTCTTTTGATTTGCGGAAAACAACTATCCCGTCAATCAATGCATAAATAGTATGATCTTTGCCGATGCCTACGTTTTTGCCGGGATGATGCGCTGTTCCACGTTGACGAACAATAATATTTCCTGCTTTGGCAAACTCGCCGCCAAATAGTTTCACGCCAAGCCGTTTACTTTCCGATTCGCGACCGTTCTTCGAACTGCCGACTCCTTTTTTATGTGCCATTTTCTTATTCTCCTTTTAACGGTTATGCAATAATTTCTGTAATATTCACTTCCGTAAATTGTTGGCGGTGCCCGTTCAACTTACGATGTCCCTTTCTTCTTTTTTTATGGAAGATGAGAACTTTTTCTCCCTTAACAAGCGGCGAAACAATCTCGCACACTACCTTTGCTCCTTCGACGGTAGGCGTTCCTACGGTAATTACGCCGTCCGCTTCGACTAATAACACTTTGTCAAATTCTACCGTTGTACCACTTTCCGCATTTTTAATGTGGTGTACAAACATTTTTGCCCCTTGCACAACTTTAAACTGTTGGCCGTTGATTTCTACAATTGCGTACATCTGTTTTTCTAAATTATTAACAGGTTATATCCCGAAGGCGGGTGTCGCTCCGATACCTCTTTTCTGCCTTCAAAGGAAAATCAGGGCGCAAAGGTAGTGTTTTCTTTATATATCTGCAAACATTGAACTGTTATTTTTTTCTTTTTTCATGGTAGATATGTTGTGTAAAATATTTTTCATGTAATTTTTCCCTATAAATTCTGCCGAACATTTTTATTCGTCTGTGTGTGATTGAAAAATTTCATGTACATTTCCCCCGATAAATTTTACCCGACATTTTTATTGGTCTGTGTGGAATGTCGAAAATTTCATGTACATTTGCATCTGTTTTTAATTTAGGACTGATTATTAAGTATATAAACCTTATTTTTATGAATGTAATAAAGAAAACAGCATTGTTTGCCGCGCTTTTATTAATCGTATATTCATGTAATAATGCAGGGGGCGGATCAAATGAAGAAGAATTGTCGGAGAGTAAAAATCTTACGCAATATGTAGATCCGTATATTGGAACGGGCGATCATGGGCATGTGTTTCTGGGGGCGAATGTTCCCTTCGGACTTGTACAACTTGGGCCTGTTAATATAAGCCAGGGGTGGGACTGGTGCTCCGGATATCATATCTCCGATTCTACCATTATGGGCTTTTCCCATATGCATCTTAGCGGAACGGGAATTGGCGACCTTGGCGATATTTCTTTTATGCCTGTCACGGGAGAGGTTAAGCCGGAACGCGGTAAGCCGGGCGACCCGGATTCGGGGATGTATTCGTTGTTCGACCGTTCGACGGAAAAAGTGCGTCCCGGATATTATGCCGTTCATCTCGACCGCTATGGCGTTGATGTGGAACTGACGGCGACGAAACGCGCCGGCTTTCATAAATATACCTTTCCCAAGTCATCTGATGCTCGTATCATTATTGATTTGATACATGGAATAGGGTGGGATGCGCCTGTCGACGGGGATCTAGTACAGGAGAGCGATTCGGTTGTTTCGGGCTATCGTTATTCGAAAGGATGGGCTGATGACCAAAAAATCTATTTTACGGCTATTTTCTCCAGACCTATAAAGGAATTTTCACTAAAACGGCATGATAGAATGCACAATAATAGCAAACACGGATTTGTTTCCGGGCAGTTGTTGTTTGATACGAGCGAAAACGAAACGGTTTATGTCAAAGTGGCGCTTTCGCCGGTCAGCATAGAAAACGCGAAATTGAATATGGCGACAGAACTTTCCGGATGGGATTTCGAGCAGACGATCGCCGACGCTGATGCGGCATGGAACAACGAGCTTCATAAGATAGATTTTCGGACCGGAGATGCTTGTGTAAAGAGGATTTTTTACACTGCATTGTATCATACGATGGTAGCCCCTTCGGAATTTTGTGATGTGAATGGAGATTATTACGGTACGGACAAACAGATACATCGTGAAGCGTCCTTTACTAATTATACGACATTCTCATTATGGGATACTTATCGTGCGGCTCATCCGTTGATGACGATCATACATCCTGAAAAAATGCCGGATATTATCAATACGATGTTGACGATTTATAAAGAACAGGGGAAACTGCCGGTATGGCATCTCATGGCAAACGAGACGAATTGTATGGTCGGTAATCCGGGCGTCTGTGTTGTTGCCGACGCAATGCTGAAAGGTTTTAAGGGTTTTGATGAAAGATATGCTTATGAGGCGCTCAGAAATTCCGTTATGCTCGATGAACGTGGACAGAAATGGATGCGCGAGTATGGCTATATACCTTTTGATAAAGAGAACGAGTCGGTAGCAAAAACAATGGAATATGCGATTGCAGACTGGAGTGTGGCGCAGGTTGCTAAGGTTATGGAGAAGGCTGATGATTATGAATATTTCAAGCGGCTGAGCGAAGGATATAAACATTATTTTGATCCGGAACTGCAATTTATCCGCGGAAAAGATTCAAAAGGGGAATTTCGCGAGCCGTTTAACCCGTTCCATTCGGTACATCGTGAAAATGATTATACGGAAGGAACAGCTTGGCAATATACATGGCTTGTTCCGCACGATGTGGAAGGCCTCGTAAAGTTGTTCGGTTCGAAGGCGACGTTTCTGAATAAGCTGGATTCGCTGTTTATCGTGAGCGGCGATATGGGGGAAGAGGCATCGCCGGATATCAGCGGACTGATAGGGCAGTATGCCCATGGAAACGAGCCGAGCCATCATATTATATATCTTTATACTGTTGTAGGCGAACCGGCTAAAACGGCGGAGAAAGTCCGTGAAATTCTTGAAACGATGTATACCGACCAGCCGGCCGGATTGTGTGGTAATGAGGATGTCGGCCAGATGTCGGCGTGGTATATACTTTCCGCTCTGGGATTTTATCAGGTAGAGCCTGCCGGAGGACATTATTATTTCGGAAGTCCCCTTATGGACGAGGCATTCATAAATGTAGGAAGCGGCAAAACGTTCAGCGTGTCGGCTAAAAATAACAGCAAAGAGAATAAGTATATAAAATCCGTCACGCTCAATGGGAAGCCTTACGATAGACGATATATAAACTTTGACGACATTCGTGCAGGCGGCGTTCTGGAATTTGAAATGAGTGATACGAAATAACCGTGATCAATATTTATATCGTTTTTGGATTGTAAAAATATATTGATAGAAAAAGAAACAAAAATTATTGTCCCTTATTATTGTTTCTTTCAAATAATGTTGTACTTTTGCAGCCGTAATCGAAAAACGGGATGTAGCACAGTTGGCTAGCGCGCCACGTTCGGGACGTGGAGGTCGGACGTTCGAGTCGTCTCATCCCGACAAACAACATTTCAACCGCCTGATTTTAGGCGGTTGAAATGTTGTTATAGTTATGTTGTCGGAACAGTTCCGGGACGAACAGGTATAATTTTTGTCTTGAAGTCTGAATAGATTCTTCCGCTTTGTTAGCTTATTACTTCAGACGATAACAGGCGAGATATATTAAAACGATGGCGTGTCTTTATCAACATACTATCGCTTCATATATACGAAGCATTATTTTGTTTAAGTTGTTATTTTTTCAGGAGTCGGTCTATCAGGTCGTCACGTTTTATTTGGCGTAAAAAGCGTATTATTTGGAGGCGGTATTCGGAGAGATACCAGAAGAAAAAACGGCGTTGGGAGAGTTTTTCCTCCTTTGTCCGGGCGCATGGAATTTTTTCAAGTGTATAGGGATGAACTCCGGTATAGTAAATTTCTGTGGCCAAAGTCATTGGCGTTGGTGTGAAATCTTGTACCTGTTCGAGGTGAAAGTTCATTTTCTTTGTTTTGACAGCCAGTTCGGCCATGTCTGTTTCCGTGCAACCGGGATGGCTTGAAATAAAATAGGGAATTAACTGCTCGTTCAGATGCCGTTCCGTATTGATTTTGTCGAATATGGTTTTAAATTTTTCAAATAATTCGATTGGAGGTTTGCGCATAATTTGCAGCACTTTCTTTTCCGTGTGCTCCGGCGCGACTTTTAATCTTCCGGATACATGGTTTGTTATCAGTGTTTCGATATATTGACGGGATGCGTTGTTGAACGTTTCATTATCACTTTTATGCAGTAACAAATCGTAGCGTATACCGCTTCCTACGAATATTTTCTTTATTCCCGGAATTTTTGTCGACTTGCGGTATAGTTCTAACAGAGGGGTATGGTCTGTTATCAGGTTTTTGCAGATGTGAGGAAATATGCATGACGGTTTTTTGCAGTTCTGGCAGATACATTCATCTTTCCCTTTCATCCGAAACATATTGGCGGAAGGTCCTCCCAGGTCGCTTATATATCCCTTGAAATCAGGCATATGAGTTATTTTTTCTACTTCTCTCAATATCGATTCATTGCTACGCGATACGATTTGTTTACCCTGGTGGGCTGAAATTGTACAAAAAGCGCATCCGCCGAAGCAGCCACGATGGATGTTTACTGAAAATTTTATCATGTCGAAGGCGGGGATAATCTTGTTACGGTATTTCGGATGCGGCAGGCGGGTATACGGCAAATCGTACCAGGCGTCGAGTTCTTTTGTCGAATCCAAAGCGTATGGCGGGTTCACAACGATGATCCGGTTGCCGGTATGCTGGAGGATTCTGGAGGAGCGGCGCTTATTTGATTCTTCTTCTATAATCCTGAAGTTTTTTGCCTGTTTCAGTTTGTCTTTAATACATTCTTCGTAAGAAAATAAGACGATATCGTCCGGTGATTCCGTGATTACCCGGTCGATATATGCCGTTTGCGGCAAATTTTTAATTTTATGAAAAGGTACGCCTTTTTCTAATAGTCTCACAAGTTCCGTAATGGGTTTTTCTCCCATGCCGTAAATCAGGAGGTCGGCCGGGCTGTCGGCCAGAATACCGGGGAGCAGTTTGTCTTGCCAGTAGTCATAATGAGCCAGGCGTCGTAGTGATGCTTCTATACCGCCTAATACTATAGGGATGTCGGGATATAGTTTTTTTAATATTTTCGAATATACAATGCTGGGATAATCGGGTCTCATTCCGGGGCGGTTATCGGGAGTATAGGCGTCGTCGCTACGGAGGCGTTTGTTTGCGGTATAATGGTTGACCATCGAATCCATGGCGCCGGGCGAAATGGCGAAGAAGATTCGTGGGGCGCCCAACTTTGTGAAATCGCGATAGTCGCCTCGCCAGTCTGGCTGCGGTACAATAGCGACCTTTAAGCCTTGCGCTTCGAGCACCCTACCTATGACGGCGGCGCCGAACGATGGGTGGTCGACATATGCGTCGCCGCTGAACAATATTACATCCGGCGAATCCCAGCCACGTAATTCGACTTCTTTTTTTGTTGTGGGGAGCCAGGCGTCAAGTTTGTAAGTGTTTACCGGAGTTCTCCTTTCCATATAAAACAATTGGGGAAATTAGGCGAAACCGTCGTTTTGAATAATCCGAAAACCGCTGAACCGGAACCGGACATAGAGGCATACTCAGCTCCGATGGTGTATAACTTATCTTTTATTTTTCCTATTACAGGATATTTTTCAAATATATGATGTTCGAAATCGTTTACCAGGACGTTTTTCCATTCCGGAACGGGTAAAGAGGCTAATTTATCGAGCGAAAATGCCGGTTTTTGCGGTGTAATCATAGCATAAGCCTCTTTTGTAGAAACGGTGACAGGAGGTTTTACGATATAAACCAGATAGTTTTTTAAGGATATGTCAGCCGGTTTAAAGATGTTTCCCTTACCGACGGCTATGACCGGGGTGTTACGGATAAAAAAAGGACAGTCGGCGCCTATTGATGCCGCCATCTTTTCCAGTTCCCTGTCCGGTATGTTGAGGTTGCATAAATTGTTGATAAGTTTCAGTGAAAAAGCGGCATCGGCGCTTCCTCCACCTAATCCGGCTTCAGAGGGAATCGTTTTTTTTAGATGTATTTCCAATGGAGGAACGTTATATTTTTTTGATATGAGAGCGTAAGCTTTCATAACGAGATTATCTTTGGCGGTCGAATGAATCTTTAATCCTGTCTGTTTGAATGATTTCTTGTTTGCCGTGACAGCTTCGAGCGCATCCGTCAGCGGGACGGGATAAAATATCGTTTCAATATTATGAAATCCGTCCGAACGCTTTCCCGTTATATGAAGCCCTAAATTAATTTTTGCATTTGGAAAACAAATCATGTATGAATAGAGTATAATATAGTGAATGGGGAATAGAGTATAGTGATATGGCTGGAGGTTTTTATATTAATTATTCGTTATTTGACTTTTCTTTTTCTGATATGTCCGGGAAGGTGGGGATTATGTCTTCTTTTGTCAAAATGTTTTCCTTTTTGTCTATGTTTCGGATTGTAGTCCGGAGAAACGCCTAGAGATGGGTCGACAGGAATTTTATATATTTCTTTTCCGAGAAATGTTTCGATCGCCTTGAAATCGTTTTGTTCTTTTTCGGAGACCAGTGTGATCGCCAAACCGCGGCCTTCCGAGCCGCGCGCCGTACGTCCGATACGATGTACATAATCGTCGGGATCTCTCGGAATATCGTAATTGATAACAATGCTTATATCGTTTATATCTATACCGCGTGAAACCACATCGGTTGCTACTAAAACATCTATATGTCCGTTCCTGAAATCTTTCATCACCTGTTCTCGATTGCTTTGTTCAAGGTCAGAGTGCATGGCTTCAACGTTAATATTCTTACGTTTTAACGCTAATGCAAGGTCTTTGACCTTTTGTTTTGATGAAGAAAAGATGATTACGCGTTTAGGATTACTTTCTTTGAAATGTTTCTCCAGAATACGCATTTTCTGCGCTTCATAACATATATATGCTGTTTGTATGATGCTTTCGGGCGGTTTTGATATTGCGATTTCGATCTCTTGCGGGTTTTTCATTATATTTTCGGCAAGCGTACGTATTTTGGGAGGCATCGTTGCGGAAAACATAATAATTTGGCAGTCTTTGGGCAGTTTCTTGTATATTTGTATGATATCTTCATAAAAACCCATGTCGAGCATACGGTCAGCTTCATCGAGGATAAAGAATGATACCTGCGACAGATCTACGCTACCCATGTTCATATGTGAGATAAGTCGTCCGGGCGTAGCGATTACAATATCGGCTCCCATTTGCATACCCCTTTCCTGTTGTGCATAAGCGATTCCGTCGGTACCTCCGTATACGGCGACGGCAGATATGGGCAGGTAATACGAGAAACCTTCTATCTGCTGGTCGATTTGCTGTGCGAGTTCGCGCGTAGGGGCCATAATAACCACGTTAATGGCATCTTCCGGATAAGTTCCCTTGCTTAGTTCGTTGATGACCGGTAATACATACGCCGCCGTTTTTCCGGTACCTGTCTGGGCACATGCTATGACATCCTTACCTTCCAATATGGCGGGGATTGACATTTCCTGCACAGGTGTCATTTCCTGAAAGTTCATAGCATAAAGTCCGTCTAATAGTGAATCTTCAAAATTTATTTCGTCAAATCTCATCTTTTTGCTGTTAAAAACACGGTAAAAGTAGCTGTTATTTCGTTATCAACCAAAATTTATTCCTAAAAAGCGATTCTGCCGGTTATTATCCGCCTCAACTTTTATAATAACGTTTATATATATTGTCATACGTGCCGTTATCGCGTATAATTCGAAACCAATAGTTTAAGCTATCTAAGAGAGCTGTCGATTCTTTGCGTACAGCCCATGATTGAAGTTGTGTAAAACTGATATCCGTATCAACATCTATCTCTGGCAGAATGTTCCGGGAGACGGTGGCAATTTGAAGGTCGCATACGGCATAGTCGATATCTCCTTTCGCGACCATGATGATCAATTGTTCGGACGAATAACGGTTTTCCTCTACTACATAGATCGTGTCGCCAATCTCATGTTGCAGGTTGCCGATACGTAATAAGGCAGGCGAATCTCCGGGAATATACAAGGTTTTTTTGGCAAGATCCAATTGGTTGCGTATCGGCGGAATGGAATTATTAGCTTCTGCCGTACGTTGAACCAATACTTGTTTATTTAGGACAACCGGATCGGTAAACAGATATTTTTCTCTTATCTTTGATGTTACCGGTATATTGCGTGCTATAATATCATATTTATTGTCTTCCAGTCCCTTGAAACTTTCGGCAAGCGACATCTCCGGAGATATCTGGAGTTCAAGTCCGGATATTTTTGATATTGTTCGGCATAATTCATATTGGAAACCTTCTATTGTATCGCCCGAAACATAATATCCCGATTGATTATATTCGGTTACGATACGCAGGATTCCTTCTGCTTTTATTTCTTTGTAGTCGCGTAACTCCGGTCGGATATATTTATGCATCGTCATCATTGTAATGATGACTGCCGACAAAAGAAATATATATAGAAAGATGAGTTTTGGAGATTTCATCGTTTTTGCATTTTACGGATAATTATGTTAATTATTAAAGAAAACGGATATGCCCAGTTTGATAATCATCGGATTGAGCGGATAATGCGTCAACGAGAAGTAATTGGCCGGTTTGATAAACAGTGAACTTAGGTTATATCCGGAAATAAAGAACCTTGCCTGTTTCAATTGAAAGTTTGCATAAGCATTGATAATGGGGTAATTACCTGTTTTTATTTCTTTCTGTGTCTGAAACTGCTGTGTGGCAGGTTCATAATACGGCGCATAGTATGAAGTATGATAGTGAGCATCTGCGCCGATTTGGAGGTATAATACTTTTACTAATTTGAAGTCCAGATAGATATTTGTGTATGCAGATATCTGCGGCAGGGGCAATACGCTTTTTTCGCTGCTTAGCTGATATGCCACTTCATTTTCCCAGCCAAAAGCCTTATATCTAAAATCCTGCCGGATACGTGCGGTTATGACCTGAAGATTACGTTCATATTGTTCTGGAATACTTTTTTCTCCGAAATAAATAAAATTCTGGATGCTTTCCACGCCTGCCGCGAACTTAGTCTGCGTCTGTTTGATATCGACTTCCCCTCCGACATATACCCGTTGTGTGTTCTTTAACCCAAGATCCCACAGGAAATAACGTGAATGGTAATGACGTGTGTAGAATGTAGGGGTCAGATTTTTGATATATCCGTCGGCTTTTATGTAAGCATCTTTCCCTAACAGGCGGAACTGTGTTTTCACTTCGCCGTTCGCGCGAAATTCCCCCAGGTCGGTTCCTGCGAGGCAAAGTTCTCCTCTTACTTTATAGGTAAGCAGTTTCCCGCGGCGTTTTGACAGTTCGGCGCCGAGGTAGGTGGAAAACTCGTCATAATTAGTTGTCCCGATCAGAGAATCGTCGGCTGAAGGGAGCGTGAATCTCCGTTTCTCAAAATTGAGATAAGCTGTAAGTCCGAATTTGACCCAATCCTGAAATCCTTCTCGTAAAGACAGGCCGACCGTATTGTTTAGATACCATGATTCGGTGAAATCGTTCAACGTTGAGTCTTTGGCGCCGAATTGGTTTTCGTAGCAGGTATCTATCATGTTCATTTTCGATATAAAACGCCGACTGTTGCGTTCATATTCCAACGTATGGATGATGCTTGATACGGGGACAAAGACCGCATTTAAATCCTCCTCCTCTTCTTCATCCTGACTGCTACCGGAGGTTCCCGCAAAGATGTCCGGCGTGGATGATGATACGTTTTCATTGAGGTTTGTATTAGCATTTTCACCGGACAGCGCTTCTTTTTGTTTTTGTTCTTCTAATTTTTTTCTTAGTTCTATCTTTTTTTCAGCCTCCTCTTTTTCTTTTGTCGTCATTTCGCGATAAAAGCCTAAATTATACCGGTGGGAAAGAAAAACTTGTGTTCCCTTTACGCGATTCCAGGTATCTGTGAACCGGGTGGGAAACGATTGCCTGTCGAGAGGCCTTTTCCCATCGTTATAGTCGTCGAAATGCGTTATTAAACTGTCGTTTTTGATGCCTCCGTTTTCGGTATTCAGGTAATTGTAATTACGCAAGTAGGCATGCAATTCGTACCTGTCGGACAGATAACTTCCGAAAAGGCGGTAATACAACGATTTGTTGCCGTTTGCCGTATATTGGCCGCGAACATAAGTATAATCAAAATCTGTGCCGATGTTCAGTTTTTTGCCGAAATTTGTAGTAAGCACTCCGCTGAGCGCTTCTTCCCTGTTTTTCTGCCCGCCAGCTCTTATATAAGATATTCTTGTGTAAGGGTCTTTAACGTCGTAAAACAGTGCGTTTTTTGGGGTTATTATATAGTAGTAATATGGATTTGCGAAAATAAAATCGTTGTCTTCGTCGCGTTCCGAAAATATGCGGCTCTGCGCCGGAGCGCCTATGTTTGCCGGATAACTGATTGCAAGTCCGCGCCCTTCCATTAATGTACTATTAGAAAAATTGAGCCTCATCGTATCCATAGGGGCTATATATCTCTCTCCCAAATTATCTGTGAGCGAAAACGCCGTTGTGGGATTAACACTAATTTTAGCGCTATCCTGGAGCAGAAGACTGTCCGGCAGATTTTCCAGAGCGACGTTTAATTTAGGTGTAAACCCCCTTTTCCCGGATTGAGATGATAGTGTTCCGGAAAAGGAAATTAAAAAGAAGATATATAATAAGCCCTGTTTCATAGGCGGCAAAGATAATTATATTTTTTGGATGATGTCCATACCCTTCCGGATAGCTTCTTCGTTTACCGGAAGTAATTTGTGATGACGTTCGGGTAACGTCTTCTTAAGTCCGTTCATTACGCTGTCGAGGGATACTATCGGTGCGATTTTTAATAATCCTCCCAGTACAATCATATTAAATGTTTTAGACATATTAAATTCAGTTGCCGTATCCATTGCGTTAATACGATAAATGTCCATATCATCGCGTTTTATAGGCTTCTGTATTCCATAATCGTCATAAATAAGTATTCCTCCCTTTTTCACTTTTGATTCGAATTTATCCATCGAAGGCTGATTGAGGATGATGGCAATATCATATTCGTTCAGGATCGGTGAACTTATACGGTCGTCGCTGAGAATAACCGTAACATTTGCCGTTCCTCCGCGTTGTTCTGGTCCGTAAGCCGGCATCCATGTGATTTCCTTACCCTCCATTAGCCCTGCATATGCAAGGATTTTACCCATCGAAAGAACGCCCTGTCCGCCAAATCCGGCTATAATAATTTCATGTTTCATCTTTTTATTATCCTAATTTATCCATATTAATTATTGGGGATTATACATTTTTCAAATCTCCTAACGGGTAGAACGGGAACATATTTTCTTTCATCCAGCTATTTGCTTTTTCGGGCGACTGCTTCCAGCCGGAAGCGCAGGCAGATACAAATTCAACGACGGAAGTCCCTTTTCCGGCCATTGAGTTTTCGAAAGCCAGCCGCAACATCTTCTTTGATTTTTTTACCGCAGCAACGGTATCTACGCTTTGTCTTGTGACGAGGCAAGTCCCTTCGAGTTGCGCCAACAAATCTGATATTTTCAGCGGATAACCGTTCAGCGGCGCTTCCCGTCCATAAGGGCATGTAGAAGTAGGCATGCCTAAGAGTGTTGTAGGCGCCATCTGACCGCCCGTCATTCCATAAATGGCATTGTTAACAAAGACGATTACAATGTTTTCGCCACGGTTAGCGGCATGAATCGTTTCGGCAGTCCCTATTGCCGCCAAGTCGCCGTCTCCCTGATACGTAAATACCATTTTCCCCGTATTAAGCCTCTTTACAGCCGTTGCCACTGCCGGAGCCCGTCCGTGCGCAGCTTCGAGCCAGTCTATTTCTATATAATTATAGGCAAAAACGGCACAGCCAACCGGAGAAATGCCGATCGTCCTTTCTTCCATACCCATGTCCTCCACAATTTCGGCAATAAGTTTATGTATTACACTGTGGCTGCATCCGGGGCAATAGTGCATTGGAACGTCGTTTAGCAGTTTCGGTTTCCGGTAAACCAGATTTTCGGGTTTTATTATTTCGTCTAATTCCATTTCCATATCTTTAGCAAACTTTATATTCAAAAAAATCTCATTATATAATGCGCAACTCTTAATAATACGGCAATGCCTCCCAATATGAGGTATGTCGGATTATCACCGTTTAGAGCAAAATAGCAGACGATTGCTCCGATTGCTAAAATCATAAAGAGCAAATTCAACAGTTCGTCAAGTCGTCCTCCTCGTTTCATCAGTAATCCGTGTAATGTTTCAGGTTAATTTTTCTTTTACGGCGTTCACAATTTCATCGGGTGTGAATACGATTCCGCCAAGACGTCCGAAGTGCTCAACTTTTATTTTCCCATTCATAGACAAACGTACATCTTCGACCATCTGTCCGGCGTTAAGTTCGACGGAAAGCATACCTTTTACTTTGTCTGCATAATCGCTAAGCGCTTTTGTCGGGAAAGGCCAAAGGGTAATAGGGCGAAACAGACCGAGTTTCATCCCTTCGTTACGGGCGTTCTCTATTGCTTTCTGACAGATGCGCGCCGAGGATCCGAACGCTATGAGTAAATACTCGGCATCATCGCACATGTATTCTTCGAAGCGCACTTCATTTTCTTCTATTTTACGATATTTTTCCTGAAAACGAATATTTTTCTTTTCCATAATTCCCGGATCCAGTTCGAGCGACGTTATAACATTTCGTGTCCTGTCTGCCGTTTTCCCTGTAGCCGCCCATGGCGATTCTTCCAGTATCTCTGCATCTGTTTTGCGGTTTTGGAAAGGCGGCAATATTACTTTTTCCATTAACTGACCAATCATGCCGTCGGCGAGAATCATGGCCGGGTTAAGGTATTTGAAAGCCAGGTCGAAGCCTAACGATACAAAGTCGGCCATTTCCTGTACTGAAGACGGCGCTAAGGTAATCAGCCGGTAATCGCCGTGCCCTCCGCCTTTTACGGTTTGAAAGTAATCGGCTTGGCTTGGCTGTATTGTTCCCAATCCGGGGCCGCCGCGCATCACGTTTACGATGAGGCAGGGGAGATCCGCTCCCGCGATATATGAAATACCTTCGAGTTTGAGGCTTATTCCGGGGCTCGACGACGAAGTCATCACTCGTTTTCCCGTACCTGCGCCTCCGTAAACCATATTTATTGCGGCAATTTCACTTTCGGCTTGGAGCACAACCATTCCTGTCGTCTCCCAAGGTTTTTCCGCTTCCAACGTTTCCAGAATTTCCGATTGAGGCGTGATTGGATAGCCGAAATAACCGTCTGCGCCATAACGAATAGCCGCATGAGCAATTGCTTCGTTGCCTTTCATTAATCTTACTTCTTCCATTTTCAACTAATTTTCTTTTTGTAAATAGTGAGACAGCCGTCCGGACATACCCAGCCACAACTTGCACATCCGATGCAGGCATCGGGGTTTTTCATATACACATAATGGTATCCTTTGTTATTTACTTCGCGGAGATGTAATTCAAGCACATCAACCGGGCAGGCTACCACGCATAAATTGCAACCTTTACAGCGTTCTGTGTTCACAATAACAGCTCCTTTTATTTTTGCCATATCCTCAATATTTGCTTCATTTATTTATAAAGGCCACAAAAGTACAAAAAAAAAATCATTCTACATGCTTCCTTGCGGATAATTTTTCAAGACAGACGCATCTGTTTTTTTTGCATGTTATAGATAACATTAAATTTGCAACATAATAGTATTCCATAAAAGAATCTTTTCAAATTTGAAAGATCCTTGCATTATTATTAAAGTGCGCGCGAATATGATCCGGAAGACATTTTCGGCCTTGTATGAAGCGCATATTTTGGAGAATACCTCCGGAAAAAGAAATTGGAAAAAGAATAGTATTCGCGTAAAAATAAATATACATAATAGTTGGGTGATGTTTTTGACTTTCTGATTTTAAATGTATATTTGCAAAATAATTTACAAAAAACTCATACATATGAAGACAAGTATTTTGAATTTGCTATTGTGCATAGGATTTTTGGCTTCTTGTAATTCTGATGATTTATCAGAGACAGATGTGTTATCAGAAAGAGAAATTGCGGTATTTGTAGAAAATCCTTATGCCATGAATGAAAGTGACGCTGTCGTAAAAGCAACGTTGTTTTTAAATAATGCGGAAGTATCTTTGCGATCTTCAAACAGTTCGGAGACTGTAAATGCTTTTGTTTCTACCAGAAATTATGAAGTAAAAATCCCCGATCTATCATCAGAGGAAAATGAGGTAAAACAAGTAGTACCTGTTTATACGGTTAACTATAAAGACAATTCGAACGAAAGTGGCGGATTTGTATTAATTGCAGGCGACGAGCGTATAACTGACAATGTGCTTATCTTCAACGATAATGGCAACTTTGATTTTTCCCGAAGAAATGACGTCGATTTTCTTGATGACCTTATATCAGGATTTTTATACAAAGAAATAAATTTTGAGTTTGAGGAAGAAGAAAGTCTAAACGAAAATACTGGAATTTCTACCAGAGCACATTATATAACAGATTATGGTAATAGTTCAATGTATCTTTTGTATCCAACGATTGAGTTTGAACAAAGCGGACTTCCGTTTAATTGGTATACTCCGTTTCGTAACGGGCAAAGAGCTTTGGCCGGATGTACGGCAGTAGCCATGAGCGAAATTATGGCACATCATGCATGGCCGTTACAGGGTGCGTTCAAACGTTATACTACAAATACTGTAACGCCTGAAACGGTTTATGTATCATACGAACTTACGACTGCCGAATGGGCTGGTATTCGTTCAAGTAATATGTCGTATTGCGCAAACAATTATCCGATCGCATTGGAATATGTTGCGAACATAATTGCCGAGACAGGTTACAAACTCAATTCCAGTTATGGAACTGATGTAACTACTGCATATCCAAACGATGTTCCATACGTATTTCAACAAATGGGATATACTACTGGAGCTTATCAAAGTTATAGTTTTGCAGCCATACAAGATGATATAGAAGTAGAAGAAATACCGGTTTTTATGGCCGGATGGAAAAATGCTAACGACCCTTATGTTGATAATAACGGGGATAATGGCGGCCATGCTTATGTATTAATGGGAACTCTATATGAATCGCTAACGGGTAAAACATTTATATGCTTAATAAATATGTACGTAGATCCAGTTACCGGCTATGGTAATTATTGGTTCAATAATGCGATGTTTACAGCTACAAACACAACCCCTTCATACACTCCGACCGGCAATGATATGGTGTATCCATATAGATATCAGTGTGGTATAATTACAGATATTAAACCGGATCCAAACAACACAGGTTCGACGAATCCAAACTGGAGATCCCGGTCAATCAATGCATATTAAAACAACTTGTCATGAAAAAAATATTATTACTGATTATCACCGTTGTTGTGCACGGCAATGCATTTTCGCAATACAGTCATAACATCACCCCCGATGGTCCGTCTCATGTATTAAAACCTGGTTATTCAAGGTATACAGCCGATACGGTCTATAATGTAGTGCACGTTCCGAATCCGTATGAGCCGACGGCAAGTCTTTTTGATGGGACGCCGAGAGTGACAGGATATACGATTTATAAACGTAGCGAAGACGGTTTGACGGATACGATCTATATAAACAGCGGCTTGGCGAGCATCGATATAAGACATTATAATGAAAATCAACGGATAGTTTATTCAATATTTGACTATCCTCCCTGTAAAATCTATGAATGTAATTATGTTGACCCTGGATCCCTTTATGAAAAAGTAGAATATGAATATGACACGGAAGATAGGGTATCAAAAGTAACTGTGAAGGAAATAGAATCCATATTGGACATGGAAGTACGCACGGTCAGCGTAAACACATACGATTATTCTACGCTGAAAATGACGGAAAAAGGATATGTTTACAATGGATATGAGTACGAACTGGATTCCAATAACCGTGTAACGTATCTTAAAAACCTAAGCACTCCGGATGAATACAGAGAATTGGACGGGAAGAAATATCGTGTCCAGGATTCATACTATACCTATTTTGAGGGTGGCCTGTCGGTTTTACGCAGGGAAAAGACAAGCGATATGATACGCGGCTGGGCTGACCGGTGGGTGAAAGTAGATTACTATTTCAACGAAAACGGAAACGGGACATTTAAAAATACATATTACTCCGTTGACGATGGCGAAACATGGACGATATGGGAAAAGACCGAAACCCGTTATGCATATGTCGAAAACGTAAAATCGGGTGATATACCGAATACGAATGGAAGTGTTGAATCTTCCGGCACGAAGGTGCATGGGATTTCCGGCGCTATCGTCATAAATACGGAAAACAATGTGCAGGCGTGTATTTACGATACGACCGGTAAAGTTGTCAAAAAACAGTCGGTAAATGCAGGAGCAGTTCAAATAAGCGTGCCGGGAGGATTGTATTTTGTAACCGTAAACAATCACTCATATAAAGTTATTGTAAAATAATAAGGGGATCCCAGCTAAGATAAACGTTAAGATTGACGCGTGCGTTGACCTTTGGATAATTTTTCAAGGCAATAAACGATGACAAAGCCTAATAAGGCCAGCGCTATAGCTTGCCATAGAAATTGATCGGGCAGGATATTCGTTTCGACGAGCGCTTTTTCGACGCCGTGACGGTCCGTATATGATTCCACCACTTTTTTCCATGGCCAAACTTTGTTGAGCGAACCAAGCATGAACCCGGATAACACGGCGATAGTTACATTGCGGAAACGATGTAATGCATAAGATAATATATGTGAGAATGTAGTGATTCCAATGATAGCGCCGCATAAAAATATCAGCAGTACGGATATTTTAAGCGATTTCACGGCATCCATTATAAAAAAATATTTTCCGAGTAGCACCAGGATAAAACTGCCGGAGATTCCCGGCAGTATCATTGCACAGATCGCTATTACGCCGCATAGAAATATAAACCAGTAAGCGTTTGTCGTCTCTGCCGGCGTCGCTATTGTTATATAAAAAGCAACTGCCGCACCGGCTATAAAACTGACGATTATTTTCAGATTCCATTGCGTTACATCTTGTACGACAATCCACGTAGAGGCTAAAACAAGTCCAAAAAAGAACGCCCATACTAAAATCGGATAATCGGTCAGAAGGCCGGTTATTACTTTTGCCAGCGAAAAAACACTGATTCCTATTCCCAGCGCAAGCGACAAAAGAAAATTCCCATTTATTGACCGCCAGAACTCTTTCCATCTGAAGGTAAAAAACAATTTTAAGGATAAGAGATTAATGCTTTTAATAGAATCGACTAATTCTTCATATATTCCTGAAATAAAAGCTATCGTGCCGCCGGAAACGCCCGGCACCACATCGGCAGCGCCCATTCCTATTCCTTTGAGCATGATCAGTCCGTAATCTTTAATTGTCCTGTTTTTCATTAAATTAATTATTGTGTAAGTTACAGTTCAGGTATTTTCTTGCCAGATTACCGATGATATAATTTTTCTCGTTATATGAGTCCATTAATTGTTCACGCGTCATATTTAATGTCGACAGATATTCGAGGATGCTGCCGGGGAAAAGTTTCAGCGTATCGCTTAAAATATCGACAGCCTCTTTACGACGTTCCGTTTCGATGCAACAATATATGAAATTTCCATAGAGGGTGACCTCGTCTTCCAAGTCTTTACGACCTATCATGCTCTTTAGTATCTGATAAGCCTTTTCATACTCTTCAATGTTCATGTAACATTCTGCAAGAAAGGGGTTTACCTCAGAATCGACAAACTCACTACAGGAAATTAATTCCTCGTAAACAACAATGGCTTTGTTGTAACTTTCGTTTTTATAAAGGCAATAAGCTTTCATCAGTTTAATTTCATATTCCAGCACCGGATCTTCATTTTCGTTGATGCATGTCAATGCGAAATCAAGCGAATCGACCGACCGCTCAAAATCCGCGCATAACGAATACAGCCGTCCTTGCATATACCATGTTTCGGCAGAATACGGATCTTCGTTAATTAACTCATGACAAATGGATAATGCTTCTTTTGTTTTTCCCTGCAACTCAAGATTGTAGCAAAGTTCCGATTTCAAGACCGGATTGTCGGGAAACATAGTCAACGCATGTTTTATTAAATTATACGTTTCATTATGATTATTATTTTCCATATCGTTCATTTTGCAAGCCGTCAGAACAATCGCATCTTCCAGATACGGACTGTCTTCGTCCGTCAGTTCATCAATCAGGTCGAGTATTTCGTCAAACCGATCCAGTTCACAATAACATTCGATTCGCATAAGGTCAATATTTTTATTCCGTAAGCCTCCGATGTTATCAATCATTTTTATTGCAGAACCGAAATCTTCTATTGTGATAAGGGTTTTACACAGAGAAATTTTAAAGTCGATGTCGTCGGGATGTAGTTCGTGCCCAAGTTCAACAACCATTTTCAGATTTGACATATCATCTTTATCCAGAAAATAATCAATGAGCGATACGATTTCGTCTACGTCAAAGTATTGTTTCGTATTGTTTTTTTTTGATTCGAAAAATCGTTCTAATAAAGATGAGAGATTCTCCATTTTATTATGAATAAACGTTTTAGTATGCTTATTTATTTTTTATTTTACTCCAGGTATCTTTCAGCGCTACCGTACGATTGAAAATGAGATTGCCGTTTGCGCTGTCAGGATCTACATTAAAATAGCCTATGCGCTGAAATTGAAAATAGTCGTAAGGTTTTGCAGTTTTCAGTTCCTCTTCTACGAAGCAGTTTGTAAGAATTTCCAACGAATCAGGGTTCAGCGACTCATGAAAATCTTTCTCTTTTTCCTCCGAAGGGTTTTCGACGATGAAAAGGCGGTCGTAGAGGCGGACTTCGGCAGGGATAGCGTGTTTCGCCGACACCCAGTGTATCGTACATTTCACTTTCCGATTGCTTTCGGGCATACCGCTTTTCGTCTGCGGATCATATTCGGCATAAACCTCTACTACTTCGCCGGCTTCATTTTTCCTGCATCCCGTACATTTTATTATATAAGAACAACGTAAGCGGACTTCCTGTCCGGGCGTGAGGCGGAAATATTTTTTTGGTGCATTTTCCATAAAATCATCCGCTTCGATATATAACTCGCGCGAGAAAGATATCTTATGAACGCCGGCGGACGGGTCTCCCGGATTGTTAACCGAATCGAACATTTCAACCCGATCTTCGGGATAATTTGTCAAAATCAGCTTTATTGGACGTATTACGGCTGCAACCCTTTTTGCCGTGGCGTTAAGGTCTTCCCTTACGGCATGCTCAAGTTGTGCAACATCAATGATACCGTCGTATTTGGTATAACCTATCATATTTATGAAATTACGGATCGATGCAGGCGTAAATCCGCGCCTGCGATATCCGCAAATAGTTGGCATGCGCGGATCATCCCATCCGCTTACTACTTTTTCTTTTACGAGTTGCAACAGTTTGCGTTTACTCATCATGGTATAGGTGAGGTTCAGGCGATTAAATTCCGTCTGGAAAGGGCGGTAGTGCTCATAAATTTTATTTCTCTCGAATCCGTCGCCCTCTTTGTTCACTTCTTCTACCAGCAAATCGACAAAATGGTCATATAGTGGGCGATGCACTTCAAATTCGAGCGTACATAAGGAATGAGTGACACCTTCAAAATAATCGCTTTGTCCGTGTGCGAAATCATACATCGGATATACTTTCCATGTTGTGCCCGTACGATGATGCGGATGTTTGATGATACGATAAATAATCGGATCGCGGAAGTGCATGTTAGGTGAAGCCATATCTATTTTCGCCCGGAGTGTCATGGCGCCTTCCTCAAATTCGCCATCATTCATGCGAAGGAACAAATCGAGGTTTTCTTCGATGGGTCTGTCGCGGAAAGGACTGTTGATTCCCTGTTGCGTAGGCGTTCCTTTTTGTGCGGCAACCTGTTCGGAACTTTGTTCGTCAACATATGCTTTGCCTGCTTTGATGAGGCGCACGGCAAAATCAAATAACTGTCGGAAATAATCGGAGGCATAGTAAACATTTTCCCATTGGAATCCCAGCCATTTGATGTCTTCCTGTATAGCATCGACATATTCGACATCTTCTTTTGTCGGATTCGTATCATCGAACCGCAAGTTGCATATGCCGCCATATTGTTCGGCAATGCCAAAATCCAGACATATAGCCTTTGCGTGTCCAATATGAAGATAACCGTTCGGTTCCGGGGGGAAGCGTGTTTGGATACGTCCGCCATTAAGCCCCTCCGACAAATCGCTTTCTACTTTTTGTTCAATAAAGTTTAAACTTTTCCTGTTACCTTCCGGAATTGTATTTTCTGCCATAATCATAAGCTTTAATTCAGCGTGCAAAGATAGTGTAAGCTGGGAGGAATACAAAATAAATTATGACCTTTCATCCGCAAAAAAACCGTTTTTTATTTCATGTGCTTGGATAATTCATACTTTTCATGTAGTTTTGTCATTAAAAAAAATAAAACCTGTGCAACGTTTTTAGAAAAAATTGCATCACTAATGGAGAACGGACAGAATAACAATGGATGAGAAACAACTGATAAAAGGTTGTATTAATGGCGATCGTAAAGCCCAAAAGGTTTTATATGACAAGTATTCCCGCAAGATGATGGGGGTTTGTCTCCGGTATGTAAAAGATACGGAGGACGCCCGTGATTTGATGCAGGAAGGGTTCATTAAATTATTTACCAACCTCGGAACGTATACGGGCAACGGCTCGTTTGACGGATGGGTGAGGAAAATTTTTGTTAATTGTGCATTAGAACGTCTGCGTCATCACGACATACTGAGGGATGCCGGTGATATTGATGATGCCAACTGTGCGGAAATACCGGACGAAACATTCGTCTCTAAGATATCTTCCGACGAACTAATGTCTTACGTGAAATCTTTACCGGATGGTTATCGTATGGTATTCAATATGTTTGCTATCGAAGGCTATTCTCATAAAGAAATCAGCGAAAAACTTCATATATTGGAAAGCACTTCGCGTTCGCAATACGCACGTGCACGCAAGTTGCTTCAAAAAATGATTCTCAATAATTAGTTTGTTATATGCAATAGAATAGATGAAAGAAGAAAAAGGAAAATGGGAAAAAATAATACGTTCGAAATTATATGATTTCGAAGTAAATGTTATTCCTGACGATTGGGATATCATATCCGGGAAATTGCCGGGGAAGAAGTCCGTCAGGTTTCATTTTTATCGTAGATATAGTTATGTGGCGGCTGCAATAACAGCATTGCTGATAGTCGGAGGTCTGTATTTTTATTTGCACAACGATCAGGCACCGAATGTTGCTGCTGTTGTTGATAACTCCGGAACAGATACTATCGATGAAAAAACGGTTGATAGTATGGATGAAAATTCCTTTTCATCCACAAAAGCATCTCCTGTGACGATTGAACCGTTGGCTGAAACTGTTGAAAAAACAGTTGCGACGTCACCCGCCCGCCCGCCGGGAATGCGCTTAATACAGCCTGATACAATAATGCAGGAAGAGCTTCCGGAACGGTTGATGCCTATGGAAATTGATGAAACGGATGCCGTTGTCAGGAATATTATCAATATTGAATTGGCAAAATTGGATAATCGGAATAAGGAATACATCCGGGAATTTGAAAATATAAAATATGAAACAACATTTGATGAAGAACCGCTTATTGCAGACGCCTCGCTTGAGACAATGCCTCGTCGTTGGGGATTCGGTATGGGAGGCGGTAGCTATGCCGTGAACCCCGCCTCGGGCAATGTGATATCCAATAACTCCTTCCTCCGCTCGTCTGATGAATATATCAGGGATGAGGAAATTCTGAAAATGAAAGAAGAGGGATATATGAAGTTGAAGAGCGGTTTGGAAGATGGTATCAAAACACGCTCGTATGAAATTCCAACAGGTAAAAACAAACATAAAACGCCTGTATCTATAGGTTTGGGTGTTAGTTATTATCTGAATAACCGATGGTCATTGCAGAGTGGCGTCACATATACTATTTTACGTTCGGAATGGAGTTCTAATAATATCGCCGGCGAATTGATGGAATCTAAACAAAACCTCCATTATATAGGCATACCTTTATCCATATCGTATAGAATCGCTGAATGGAACCGTTTTCAGTTATATGCATCGACCGGCAGCATGTGCGAGTTTAATATTGCAGGAATATATAAAGAAACGATAATGTCCGAAAGTCTGAAAAAAACGAATAGCGAACATCTTCGTATGAAAACTCCCATGTGGTCTGTTAATGCACGTAGTGGAATAAATTATCCGTTATGGAAATTCATTAATGTATATGTCGAAGCCGGCGCTTCATATTATTTTGATAATAAAAGTGAGATAAAAACAATAAGGTCGGATAAACCTTTTAATGTATCTTTGCAGGCCGGAATACGTTTTGGCTTTTGAAAGGCAATAATATTAGATGTTTAATTAAATAAAGAGAAAAGAAATGAAAAAATTGACTTTGTTTTTGCTTATAACGCTTGTTGCGGTTGTAAGTTTTACTTCCTGTCTTGAAGGTGATAATACGAGTACAACGTATTCTGTTGGCGTTTTAGATTACAGTAGAAATTATACAACGCCGGTAATGAAGACGTTATCCGGAGATTTTTACGGTCCCGAACTGAACGCGTTGATAACAAGCGGTAATATGGAGGTCGGAGAATGTTGGTATTTCCAGATTACATACAACAGTGATTTGCCGGAAAACTCTCCCGAAATGGTAGAGATAAATGGGTATTATACCGTATCTATTTATCCGATTGCCAAAGCTGACAAATATTATGCGGCGCCATATCTCACGGATACGTCGGAGGTGATGACCAACGAGCTTCCGGTCAGTGAGATTTTATACAATAACGCTCTTGTCGGGTATGCGGAAGGTTACTTGTTTATTACTCATGTCGTCAATCATGAGGCTGATTTGAGATTGGATTGGAACATATCATATGACAGTGATGATATGATAACGGAAGAAAACGGCGTACGTAATTATAATCTATTTATTCGCGCCGTGAAATCAACCACTGGTGATGATGGGAAATCAGGTACAAACCAAAGTCATTTCAACGCCTATCAATTGAAAGATTTTCTTGACAAAGCGGCCAGGAATGAAAGAGATGAGGCCGGCATAAATGCAACAATTACCATAAAATTTAATTATGTATCAGAGATAAAAGAATCTGAAATCATTTGGAAGAGTACAACCGCGGGAGTTCCCGCAGCATTATTTGTTTCTGATTAGCCCGGCATTGCAACTCCTGTGACAATTGCGTATGGCGAAGAAAAACAAAATACCATATTTATGCTATTTCAATAAATATCGAAACGACATATTTTTGCGGCGTAAATATAATTCTAACTAACAATGGCAACGAATATTAAAAAAAACAGTTACGGCTTTTCCACTAAAGCTATTCATGCAGGAGAATATCCTGATCCGTTCACAAACGCATCATCACCAAATCTGGTCATGTCGACTACTTTTGTTACGGATGCGGATGCCGGATTTTCAGTAGAAGGGATGAACGAAAATGACACCTTTCTATATACGCGCTGGGGTAATCCGACAGTACATCAACTGGAGGAAAAATTGGCTGTTTTGGAAAATGCGGAAACAGCCGTTGCTTTTGCCAGCGGTATGGGGGCTATCACGGCCTTGCTGTTTCATATACTTAAAGCCGGCGACCATGCCGTGATAAGCGATGTTGCATATGCTGCGCTGTCGGAAATAACCAACGAAATGATACCCGGGTTAGACATTGAAATAACAAAAGTGAATACCGCTGATTTGGCGGCGGTAGAAAAAGCGGTCAGACCTAATACCCGTTTGATTTATATTGAGACTCCCTGCAACCCGTTGTTACGATTGACGGATATTGCAGCTACGGCAGAGATTGCACGTCGGGCGGGCGCTAAATTGGCAGTAGATTCGACTTTTGCAACACCGCTTGCAACCAGACCGCTGGAATTAGGCGCAGATTTTGTCATTCATTCGCTTACAAAATACCTTGGCGGACATGGCGATGCGCTTGGAGGCGTCATTCTGGGCAGCAAAGAATGCCTTGTTCCGTTACGCAAAAAAACGGCTATTCGCATGGGTGGCTCATTGAGCCCGTTTAATGCGTGGCTGATTTTAAGAGGATTGGCAACCTTTCCTGTTCGTATGCGCGTACATGAAGAAAATGCGTTGAAAATAGCCCGGTTTCTGGAGAATCATCCGACAATCAAACGTGTGATTTATCCGGGTCTGCCTTCACATCCACAATACGAATTGGCTAAGCGGCAAATGAAAAACTTCTCAGGGATGATTACTTTTCAGGTAGAAAACGGAAGGGACATTGTCAGAAACTTTGCCGAAAATTTGCAGATCATCCATTATGCAGTTTCATTAGGACATCACCGGTCGCTAATCTTTTATCTGGACAGTAAAAGTTTGCAGGAGACATCTTTCCGGTTTGCTACTCCCGAACAAAGACAATCATGGAGTGAGTTTGCAGGAGAAGGAATTTTCCGCCTGTCTGTCGGACTGGAAGATGCAAATGATTTAATTGCCGACTTGGATAGCTTACTTTAATGTTAATAATCCGGAATAGGCCGATAGACAGAAATGCCTCAATGTTGCTGGAATTGGCGTATAAAATAAGGAGGTTAATATTCGTCTTTTGTTTCCGGCGCCAAAATTTTTTTCGAACAAAATTCATAATTTTTGAATTATGTGTTGCTGCATATTTATAAAAACACTATTTTTGCAGACGAATTTTATTTTTTGTAATTATGAATAATATAGGGAACATTATCAGAAAACGTAGAAAAACTCTTTCTATTACGCAAAGAGATGTTGCAACTTTATCCGGGATAGGAGTAAATACACTTACTAAAATTGAACGGGGAGAAGTAAATATTTCTTTCAAGGCTGTCATGAGTGTTTTAGATGCTCTAGGATTGGACGTGGAAATAAGGCTCAAGGTCAAAAGGTGAAAGTTGCGTTTTCCAAGGCCGGAAGGCATTGAAACGAAAATTTTCACGGATCTTGTTGATTTTATTTCGTGTGAATTGGCAACCCTGTATGTGACGTTTTTTTCGTTGCATACGGGGTTGTATTGTTTGTGTAAGAGCCGTATGTTTACCGTCCAACCCGTTACACCCGTCCGAAGCAAGTATGATTGTCAACGTTTTTACGCCGTAGAAAATGGGTGGATACTGGCCGAAAATGAGCACCGATGATGTATTTTTTTTGCCCGTGGGCGTATATAAGCCGAAATATACACTCATGATTTCTCGTGTTTGATATCCGGACATCCGCGATTCAACCTTAGCTAAATGACATTGGACAAGAAAGAGGGTAAAAAAAAAGGCGTTTTTATTTGTTATAATTGCAAATTATGATTATCTTTGCAGTAAATTATTAAGTGCTCTAATCAAAATGAGAGTAGAGACTATTGTTAAATTAAAATGTATAATTATGAAAACGAAGGTTTTACTGTTAGCTTTTTTATGTAGTGTAATGATGCCGATTTCCGCACAAACATATCAGCCGCAGGTTGGATTTAGTACGGAAAATGGCTCTAAAGTGAATTTTAAAAAGAATAAGGGGGGGGATAATTGGTTTGTTTCTCTTGGAGGCGGCGCAAGCGTGTTGTTTGGCGATCAAAACAATGACGCCGGTTTGAGTGATCGTATTAATTGGGCTGCGGGTCTTTCTATAGGTAAATGGTATAATCCGTATTTGGCTTATCGTTTACAAATTAACGGAGGCCAGTTGAACAACTTCTCAAATCTGTATGGCGTGCAAGGGCTTTCCAATCAAGACCTTTTATATGGTAACGCTCATATTGATGTTATGTTGGATCTCACGAATTACTGGGCTCCTTACAATGAGAAAAAAGTAGTTCGTTTTATACCGTTTGTTGGAGTTGGTTATGCGATTCGTCCGGGTAAAATCGTAGACGGTTATGAGTTCAAACGTTCGGAATCTCCTTCGGTCAATTTAGGCGCTCATATTCCATTTCGTTTGAGCGAACGTGTTGATTTGTTCCTCGAAGGTGCATACAGCATCTATAACGAACAATTCAACCGTACAGATATGGGGCACGAAGAAGACCGCGTAGTTCAAGGTTTATTAGGGTTAAACTTTAAACTGGGCAGAACGAATTTTGAAGTTATTGAACCGATGGATTACGAATTGTTGAATGACTTAAATTCTCAGATTAATGCTTTGCGTGCACAGAATGAAGAATTGAGTAAACGTCCGGTATCATGTCCGGAATGTCCGAAAGTTGGGCCTGTTGTCGAACAGGTAGAAAGCCTGAAGAACGTGGTATTCTTTCGTCTGAACAGTTCTGTTATTGACAAAAATCAGGAAGGTAATATCTTCAATACGGCTGAATATGCTAAGAAACATAATCTACCGGTCATAGTTGTAGGCTATGCGGATAAGAAAACCGGTACGGCCGATTATAATCAGGGCTTGTCTGAAAGACGTGCCAGAGTTGTCGCAAAGAGACTTGCCGAACAATATGGAATTCCTACGGAAAAGATTTCTATTGAGTGGAAGGGCGATACGCAACAACCTTATGAAGTTAATAATTGGAATCGTGTAGTTATTATGGATACAAACCGGAAATAAGTCACACTTTTTCCAAATGGTAAAAAAGGTCGATGGTTTTTACTGTCGACCTTTTTTTACCGTCCGTCTTTTTTTATCCGAAAGTGATTTTTTCCGGGAAGTATTTATATATTTGTGGGATAAAACTATAAATTTAACGATTATGGCTGAAAATGAAGAAAAGTTGTTAGATAAGAATAATGATTTGAATATGGCGAACCTGTTTGATAATAAATCTTTTTTCCTTAAAGGATCGGATCATATGAGTTGGGGAATGAAAAATCGGATGAGCCGCATCTTTAACCCGAAGACCGGACGTACGGTTATGCTTGCTTTCGACCACGGATCCGTCTTGGCATCTACAGACGGTTTAGACCGCTTGGACGCCTCCATACAGCCTCTTATCCATTTTACAGATTCTATTATGTGTACGCGCGGAGCAGTGCGTTCCGTACTTCCTCCAACCTCCCGAAAACCTCTGTGTTTACGCTTTTCGGTTGCATCTACCGAGCTTTCGGAATTAAATGATGACTGTATTATCGATATCGTTGACGCGATACGGTTGAATGCTTCGGCGATTGGCGTTACGGTGGCGCTTGGCGATAAGTATGAAGCAAAGACAATCCGGAATCTTGTTTCTGCGGCCGACAACGGATATAAATACGATATTCCGATTATCGGTATCACTTCTATCAGTAAGCAAGATAGCAATGCAGACTATTATGCGATGGTTGCGCGCGTATGTGCGGAAAACGGTGCAAATATCGTAAAGACTTATTATACGGAGAAAAATTTCCGAAAGATTATTAATAAATGTCCTGTGCCGGTTATCGTTGCCGGAGGCAAGAAAATGCCGGAACAAAAAGCGCTGGAGTTTTGTTATCGCGCTATCGACGAAGGGGCTGCCGGCATAGATGTAGGACGCAACGTATTCCAGTCGTTGTCTCCTATTGCTATGATCAAGGCGATTTCGGCTATTGTTCATGATAACCTGTCGCCAGATGACGCCTGTCAGTTATATCGCGAATTGTCCTCTTAGTAAAATGGATGAATTTGGAACTTTAAAAAAATAAATAGTGTACATATGAAATATAAAATGATCGTGCTGGATGTTGACGGCACATTACTTAATAATGATAAAATTGTTACGGCTCGCATGCGGGCTACGTTAATAAAGGTGCAGCAGATGGGTGTAAGTATCGTTTTGGCTTCGGGGCGTCCTACTTATGGTGTTCTTCCTTTAGCAAAAGAACTTGATCTGGATAATAACGGCGGATATATCCTCTCGTATAATGGCGGACAGATTATTAATATGCAAACCGGCGAATTGTTGTTCGAAAAGCGCATAAAACCCGAGATGATACCTTATCTGGAAAGGAAATCAAGAAAAGCCGGATTTGATATTTTTACTTATCATAAAGGCGTTATTTATACGAATAATGCCTCGAATGAGCATATTATCCGGGAGGCGGAGTTGAATGAAATGCAGATCCGGGAGGTTGAGAATTTATCTGAAGCGGTCGATTTTTCTCCATGTAAATGTATGATTGTCGGCGACGACGAAGACGCATTGGTAGACCTTGAGAAGCACTGGAAAAAGAGGCTGGCAGGCGAGTTGGACGTCTTTCGGTCGGAAACGTATTTTCTTGAAGTGGTTCCACCTTTTATCGATAAAGCCAATACGCTTAACGTGTTACTTGAAAATCTTGGGTTTGAGGCTCGGAATGTTATCGCAATTGGCGACGGTATTTGCGATGTTACGATGATACAGTCGGCCGGGCTTGGAATAGCAATGGGGAATGCGCAGGAGTCCGTTAAGGCATGTGCCGATTATGTGACATTGACAAATGATGAAGATGGCGTAGCCGTAGCTGTTGAGAAAATTATTATTTCCGAAATACGTCCGACGGAGGTGCCACTGGACCAGCTGAACGAATCGGCAAAGCACGCATTAATGGGGAATCTTGGCATTCAATATACATATGCATCGGAAGACCGGGTCGAAGCGACGATGCCGGTTGACGAACGTACGCGTCAGCCGTTCGGTATTTTGCATGGCGGTGCTACCTTGGCATTAGCCGAAACCGTGGCCGGTCTTGGCTCACTGATACTATGTAAACCGGATGAGATAATAGTTGGTATGCAGGTTAGCGGTAATCATTTGTCGTCAGCTCATGAGGGCGATACTGTCCGTGCAGTAGGAACCATTATCCACAGAGGACGTTTGTCGCATGTCTGGAATGTTGACGTATTTACGTCAACGGACAAGTTGGTATCGTCCGTCCGTGTGGTGAACAGCATATTGAAAAAACGATAAAATCTATCTGTCTCCGGTCGTAAAAAGAACGGTGTTGGCATAAAAAACATCCCCACTCAACCTCTTTCGACGGAGGGAATGGGGATGTATAAGAGCCGCACTGTAGATATGTGTAAACTCCGTATGACAGGATTTGAGTGCCTTTACTACCTTTGTAATCCGCTGTGCGAAGCATTTCCCTAAGGAACTGCGGCCCGCCATTGGCAGCAAGCGCGTGTCTCGGAATTTTTGTAAAATCTGATGAGTTTTCCAATCGAACATGTGCGGCTTAACTCATTTATCGTTACAAAGTAAAGAAACAAAAATGAATAATGCAAGGATTTGTCTAATAAAATTCGATTTTTAACATTCCTCGTTTATTGTTTCATTTTTTCGCTTTAGCAACGATCGCTTTAAACGCTTCCGGATTGTTCATTGCCAAATCGGCCAGAACTTTGCGGTTTATTTCAATGCCGGCATCTTTAAGTCCGCCCATAAGACGCGAATAAGACAATCCTTCCAGACGTGCTCCGGCGTTTATACGTTGTATCCACAATGCGCGGAAATTACGATTTTTATTACGGCGGTCACGGAACGCATACGTTAAACCTTTTTCCCACGTATTTTTTGCTACGGTCCATACGTTTTTACGAGCGCCAAAATAGCCTCTCGTAAGTTTCAAAATCCGCTTTCTTTTTGCTCTTGATGCAACATGATTTACTGATCTTGGCATAATTGTAAATTTTTTTTTGAATGTTAGCGCCACCGTTGTTTAAGATGATCTTGGAAGCTAATCATTCGGTTAATAAAATGTAATAAACTCTTGCTAATGAGAATCGTTATTTCAGACAAAGCAACTTTTTGATGTTGTTTATATCTGCATTAGCTACTAGCCCCATATGGGTCAAATTTCTCTTTTGCTTTTTTGTCTTTTTCGTTAGAATGTGACTTTTAAAAGCATGTTTTCTTTTGATTTTACCTGTTCCGGTAAGGGCG
>JAIRMH010000217.1 GCA_031258835.1 Tannerella sp. | reverse complement strand
ACATGATATACAACCTCGTGCACTTCATGGGAAACCGCTTTGCCATCTACAACTACGCCACAAAGACGGCAGGAGGATATGTGGATATTGATTTCTTTAATTACGCTTCCCGTCTGACGGCATTATCACTCGTCTCGACCACGACCAGATGATGGAGCGACTGGGGCAAACCTGTCCGGCGTTTAAGGAATTTATCTTGAAATATTGAAAATAACGCAGACAAATGACTGATATGACTAAACTTTCGGAAGCCAAAGGCTATTACAGACTCTCATGGATGGAACGAATCGCATTCGGTTCGGGCGACATGGCGCAAAACTTCATTTACCAGACGGTAACGACTTACCTGCTGTTTTTCTACACCAACGTATACGGACTGAATCCGACGATTGCTGCCGCCATGTTTCTTGGCGTACGCATTATCGATGCTATCTGGGATCCGGTCGTGGGCGCTCTTATCGACATGCATACCACCCGCTTTGGAAAGTACCGCGGCTGGTTGCTCATCATGGCTTTACCGCTTACCGTGCTGATGATTGCGTGTTTCATCGTCCCCGATTTCGGCGAGACGATGAAGATTGTGTATGCCTGCGCGACCTACGTAGTTCTTTCGATACTCTATACCACAGTCAACGTGCCGTTCGGTGCGCTCAACGCTGCCCTGACGCGCGACCAGCACGAAGTGACCATACTCACGACTACGCGCATGTGGCTGGTGAATGTAGCGCAGGTTGCCATTACGTATGGCGTTCCGACCCTCGTGATCGCTTTTGCCGGTACGATGAATTCTCCCGAAGCGCGCGGTGGCTGGTTGCTGACCATTGTCATTTACGGCGTGATTGGTCTCGGCGCGCTCCTTTTCTCGTTTGCAGGCACAAAAGAGCGTATAGTCATCTCAAAGGAAGACCAGGCAAAGGTGAAGTTTACAGACCTGTTTACTGAGGTGGTACGCAACAAACCTTTGCGCATCATCTCGTTCATGTTTATTACAGCCTTTGCCGTTATGGCCATCACGAACTCGGCGGCGACCTATTTCGTGAAATACAATCTCGGAAACGAAAATCTGGTAGGATACTACAATGTTATTTCCGCACTTCCGGCGTTGATTATCTTGCCGTTCATGCCACTACTGCGAAAGAAACTCGGAAAGAAAGGACTGCTCTACCTTTCACTGGCAATTTCATTTATCGGGTTTGCCGGTCTGTTTGTTCTTCCTGCCGACCAGGTCACCCTGATATTTGTCTTCCAATTCATACGTTCTGTCGGCTTTGGCGTGACAGGCGCATTTATCTGGTCGCTTATTCCCGAAGCCATCACCTATGGCGAATGGCAAACCGGCAAACGTATCTCCGGGATTGCCAATGCCCTGATAGGTTTCTTCTTTAAGTTTGGCTTGGCGCTTGGCGGATTTGTTCCGGGCATTGTATTGTCGCTTACCGGTTTCAATTCCGAACTGGAGCAGCAAAACGAAGCTGCCTTGTTGGGTATCCGGATATTGCTTGCAGCGTTGCCGGCCTTGTTGATAATACTGCTCGCTTTTATCGTTTCGCGTTATAATCTCACCGATGAACAGTTGGTCGGATATGAAGAAGAAATTGAAAATAGTTTATAAATACAATAAAAAAGTTAATTATGAATAGATATTTAGTTCCGAATGATTACATGGCAGACCCTGCCGTACATATATTTAACGGTAAACTCTATATTTACCCTTCGCACGACCGCGAAAGCGGTATTCCCGAAAACGATAATGGCGACCATTTCGACATGGCCGATTATCATGTTTTTTCTATGGACAACGTGGAAAACGGCACAGTCACTGACCACGGTGTTGTACTCAAAATAGCGGATATACCTTGGGCGGGTCGGCAACTGTGGGATTGCGACGTAGCTTGCAAAAATGGTAAGTATTACCTGTATTTTTCACTAAAAGACAAAAATGATATATTCCGTATCGGCGTAGCCATTAGCGATAAACCGGAAGGGCTATTCATACCGCAGGATAATCCGATAAAAGGAAGTTACAGTATCGACCCTGCGGTGTTTGAAGAAAATGGGAAGTATTATATGTATTTTGGAGGAATATGGGGCGGACAGTTACAACGTTATCGCAATAACAAGGCTTTGGAATCGGCTTTTTTACCCGCTGACAGCGCCCCTTCTCTTTGTCCGAAAGTCGTTTTGTTGAGCGACAACATGCTTGAATTTGCCGAGGAACCGCGCGATGTGATCATTCTTGACAAAAACGGAAAACCGTTAACGCAGGGCAATACCGGATGCCGGTTTTTTGAAGCATCGTGGATGCACAGATACAACGGTATATATTATTATTCTTATTCTACCGGCGATACGCATAAAATTTGCTATGCAACCAGCGATAATCCATACGGACCATTTACGTATCAGGGTGTGATTTTGACTCCTGTTGTCGGTTGGACGACGCATCATTCCATTGTTGAATACAAAGAGAAATGGTATCTTTTTCATCACGATTGCGTCCCGTCGGGAGGAAAAACATGGCTTCGTAGCCTGAAAGTGATTGAGTTGGAATATAACGCCGACGGAACGATAAAAACCATTGAAGGTTCAGATGCCTGGTTCGGCGAAAAGTCAGATATTGTTTAATAACCAATATTGTAAACAGGTTCAACGTTCGCGTCCCTTTCCGACCGTTTCTCAATAATTCCTGTTTATTGAAACTCGACTACTACGCTTTTCCCTGCATATCCTCCTTGCGGAAGGGCGACTGCTATTTCGGTATTATTTTCCCGAACATTCCAATATGCTTGCACATTATCGGAAGTCGTAGCGATATCCAGCTTACGGTTGAAGCGAAGGTGTATTTTTTCCAGCTTGCGTGTCGGATCGGAGACGGTGAGTCGGCGGATGTTACCGGCCTCATTGCTAACCATGATAAGGGCGGGGTTGTCGACCGACAGACGGATGCCGTCGGCAAACGTAATCTCGCCGTTTTGATAGAACGCAGCTTGCACGATGTTCAATACGCGATGCCGGACAGCCTGCAAAACGGATGTATTCGACAGGATATCGACAGGTTGATTGGCCGCTGCCTTTTTTACGTCTTCTGCCGTTGTAGCAGGCATCACGATGTAGCAGTATCCGGCGTTGTTTGCGCGTATGCCGTGGTCAATCCACAGTTTGAAGACATCCATACTGACATCTTCGCGCGAGGAGTTTGTCTGTCGGTTGATTTTAAACCAGTTACCCGTCTGTGCCTGTATCGACAGTATCACCTTTGCGGATTCGGGGAAGATGTAACCCGTTTTGTCATGAAACAGCCACCCGCCGGCCACATCCGTATGTACATGCTCGCCTTGCGGGAGAATTGTTTCGAAATTGCCTTGTCCGGCAACGACGTCGCCGGTCAACTTACTTTGGTTTAAAGTTGTAGCGAGTGGCATGTGCGACGCGGATGTGATACCTGCTCCGAGGCAGACGTATTCGTCATCGAAGAAAAACCATGCTTTTCGCGCTCTGACGGGATCATGAGGGCTGATAAAGTCGAAACCTGCAACGCCATATATGCCGTCCGTCGCGGCGCCTGCGAAGTCTGTTATACCGGCTTTCTGAATCTCGTTTTCAGGTGGGAGTGCAGGCTTTTGCAGGATTGTGGCGCCGGGAATCTTCTGCCAGTCGTATACCGGAGTGATGGGGAAATATTCGTCGCCCCGTATCGATAGATAATTTGTTCCGTCACCCCGATGATGATTCGTCAGCCCTTCGCCGTTGTATGGTTCTTCCATATTACGGACGCGCGCGGAGAACATTCTGACGGACGTAAAATAGCCGGATCGCTGGTGGGTGTAATGTTCCGTCAGCCAATAGAACGTACTGAACGAGAGTGCAGGCTGGGTTTCGTTACGTCTGATTTTCACGATTTCATTCAGTTCGTCGGCGCGATAGGTTGTGACGCGCAATAATCGCTCCAGTGCAAGCGTACCGGCAGCATGATGGCTTCGCGGACGCGATATGTCACGGTTCGTCGCGCCCGGATCGTGATATTTTCCGAAAATCATCATTTTACAGATGCCGTCGAGGTAATAGTCTACAAGCAGTTGCAATGGTTTCTCGGAAAATTGGTAACGCGTGCCGGCGACATAGTCTGCCCATTCGATAAATGTATCGGCATATCCCAGACCGTACGAAAGCGTATTGTTTACCCGGTCGTCGCGATGATGAAAGCTGTAGTCGTATTGCAATCCCCGTTCATATTCGGGGACGAAGCGTATTTCATCTTCAACGACTTTCATCAGCATCCCAAACTGTTCTGCGTCATGTTTAAAGAGGGCGTTTTTTGCCTGAATACCGGCGATTTTAATGCGGTCGCCACTCTGACGCGCTCCCCATGCGTTGATATGCGCCCGTCCGGTGATGACTGATGTCTTTTCAATTTGTTCTTTCGACAAATCTTTGTCCATGATGAGCAGGACGGCTGTCAGTTCCGATGGCGTTCCGATCTCGTTATTCCACCAGTTTTCACAGATAAAGTCGTGATCCAACCAGTAGTCCAACGCTGATGAGAAGGCTTTTTTGAGCGCCTTATTTCCTGCCAAAGGAGAGCCTTTTTTCTTGTATGCACGGCTCATTTGTACGATATTGGCCAGATGACGCGCATGTTCAAAGGCCGTGCGCGTAGTATCGGCATAGTTTATACCTGGCCACGTGCCGTCCGGACGGAGCGTATTTATCAATTCGCGAATGTAATTTTCGCGTACATCGGGCGTCATCAATACCGAAAAGATACGTTTCCTGATAGATTCGATATCGGGATTAGTGGCGGCGTGCATCTGCTGGGGGGCGATTTCTTTCTCGTTTATCAAATAATAGCCTGCGGACAGAGCTACGGCATAGACATTAGCCTGTTTCACGGAGCCTTTTATACGTTTGTCCGGATTAGCGGTCGGGGATATCGGCTGTTTATCCTCCGCATGATGTATCCTGCGTGTGTCTCCCGCATCGGCGACGACGGTTATTACAGGCGGCTTACCTGTCGGAAAGGGCATCTCCAACAGGATATCCGATGAAGTAATCAATTCGAATGTGTCGCCTTTTCTATATAGAGATACTTGTGCGCCGGATGTTGTCGACCGAATACTCCATTTGTCTTTTTCTAACGTCCGGCCTTCGCCCATGAAGAGGTATGTCAAACCGTCGGCAGATTCACTCACTACGGCATACACGCCATTGAAGCGTATATCGCCGTATTTCATTTCCGTACCATTTTCCGGATGATAAGCGATATTGCCAGTGTTATTCCCCACGTAGTTAATATTTTCAGGACGGTTGAAAATATAATCTGTTCCGGTGGAGGATTCTATTTTTATTCCGGTGAAGCCTTCGTTGTCACCGAAATATTCTACCTCGCGTACGGATGCGCCTTCGTCTTCCGTGTAAGGATGGTACACGGCGACGAACGGGCGGTTCCACGCTTCACCTTGTTGGCGAACAATCAAGGTTGGCAGAGGTGCGCCCAGAAGTTCGTCAGGGATGGAACCTTTTACGAATGCGTTGGATTTGGGAGCATTCCCCGTAAAAATAGTTCTTCCGGGGAAGCCTTTCATCCACATACGGACGGACACGTCGGCGGATTGTTGCAGTTCTATATGGAAGCGGGCAATGAAATCGTCGTCGGTAGCTACAGATTTTTTGTCACTGAAATAGTCATATCCTTTCATGTCGCCCGATTGCGACGATAGCTCCTGTGTCGGTAAGAGCGACATTTCCCGTCCGTCGCGTCCGTCGATGTCGATATGCTGTCCGATGCTGTGATAGAAGTATTCGTGCTTGATATCTTTCCTGTCATTTCGTATAGAGCGGAAGATGTCGACGACATAGGCTGATGATTCATTTGTGCGGACGATGCTTGTCAACCTTTCCTGTTGTGCGTTGGTCTTAGGTTCGGTCAGGGAAGTGCGTGCGAAAGTAACTTTCTCGGAAGGAAGCAGTTGTTCACCATGTCCGGGATAACATGAGAGCAAACGGTAAGGATAGTCGCTACGCATCATGCCATAGTCGGAAATGCCGTCGACCACGACCGTGTTGTGTGCAGGGAAACGGGCGTAATATTCCTGATTGTCGCGAGTGCCGTATGTCTCGCCGTACGAACTTTCAGGTGCGAGCATCAATCCTTTACCGTACATTTCCAGTGAGATGCCGTTTACGTGTGCATGGTTTCCATAGGATCCCGTTAACGTGACGGACATGGCCTGCTGCTTGTCCCTGCCGTTACGCTGGATCAACCAACTGACGTTAGGAGCGTAATACATATCGCTGAGCAGATGATTGTATGTAACGTCTTCCGCCGGAATCTCCATCAACTTGTCTACGTAGAAAAATAGCGAAAACATGGATTTTTCTTCGTTTCTGTTGTAGAAACCGTCATTCATCATCTTGCGAAGCGCTTTTGTCAGTTCTATTTCGTTCTCACGTTCACCGTATTTGCGATAGAGTGCAATCAGCATCTCGAACAGTTGTGGACGCAAGGGCACATACCGGGCGTCACCGAAAGCCGTGACACGGCCATTAGGAAAGAGGTATTGTGCCGTTGCCAGTATAGCTTTCCGCATAATGGGGAACGTATCGAGCAACCGGTTGTTCTCGGCGTTATCTATAAGCGAGATGATATCCAGCATGTCGTTGCAGACACTCATCGAATAGGTTGCCGACTCATGCCACAAGCCGGTCTGCATGTCAAACGATTCCTGTACCATTTCCTTCAAAGCAAACTGTCGTATGGTAGTATGGTTCAGTATTTCATTGAGGTAATATTGGCGGCCTCGCCGGTCTTTGTAATGCTCGTCATCTTCAAGCGTTAATGCGATATATGCGACATGGCGCGCCTGAAAGATGTTCCAATTATTGTCGGGGACACCATACATGATTTGTTGATCGGCAAACCGTTTCAGTACGTTGGTAATCATTGCCGTATCAGCCTGATGCGCCGACAAATAGTCGTACAGGAAATCATAGCACAGCGCCAGATAAGGAATCAGATGGTCGAGTATTACTTCGAAGGTTGCCAGTCCCATCAGGTGGCTGTTCGAATAATCTTCCAGTGCGAATGGTTCGCGGCGGTAATACATACCTTTAACGTATGTAAGAAAAATGTCGGAGGCGAAGACGGCATATTTCTCTTCTCCCGTGTACCAATAAAAGAACGCAGCGTCAGCGGCAAGCGCCAGGATGCGGTCGTTCATAGGACCGATTATCCGGCCTGTTTTCGAAGGATGCACCCATTCCCACGGACGTCCTTCTTTCTTACGGTTTTGCAGGTACATGCCTTTCGCATCCATATATGGTTGTGTATCCTCGAGTGAAGGCATGAGATAGTCGGTAGCTCCGTCGCGATGTCCTGCGAATTTGACGGTGGGGACGGGGGCGCGACCTTTACCGTAGAGGAACGCGTTACCTTTCACGTACACCCGTTCGTAATGCGTATCCCAGTACATCTGCATCCGCGAGACGATCCATTCCGGGTCTGTCCGGTGGCGGTCGACGTAGGGATCTACGTTCGTTTTCAAGTTGTTATATGCATTTTTCGCCCAGGCGACCGATTGTAGTTTAGCAGTAAAGGCGTCTCTCCCGTCAGGGGTGATATAAATGCGCGGATGTACAGGCCGGACAGGAGTGGCGGCATTGGCGTATGCGGCGCCGATTATCATCACTATCAACATCAGGTAAATAATGCGAAGGTGGGAAACGCCTCCCTGAATAGAACGAAAGGAGACGACGTTAATGAATAATGTTGTATTTTTCATATACATATGTATTAATTAATGAATATCGAACGTATTCTCATTGTAAATGGTTCCAATATGACTTGCATCCACTAAAATGCCGTAGCAGACAATGTGGTATTTTTCTGTAATTCAATCCGGCCTTATATCCCAATATTTTAAACAGATTGTTAACGACAGCGACCGGCATCCAAGCGAAGTCCCTGTTTTTCCACAAAAAAGATAGCTCTGAAAAAATAAACTTCAGGCCTTCTCCTCCGGCATCGCCGAATGTTTCAAAAATCCAAGCCTCATTCCGGTGGAAAACCCCTGTATCAAAATAACGTCTGAACTCTTGAACCGGCAGATAGTTGTGCGAATGTCGACAAGTAGCTTCTGCGACATAACGCACGCTGTATCCGGACAAAAGAGCCTTGGCGGTAAAATACATGTCTTCCGCAAAAATAATGTTCTCCGGAAAACCGCCCAGTTCATCAAAATAATCCGCTCTGTACGCAGAAAAAGAATTTGATGCAAAAACCGTCTTTATCCCATGCTTGCTTTTATCGTTCAAACGGTACGTATAACTTTTTTCTTTATAGTTAAACGATCTGGCATGCTTAGCCATAGGGGTAGCGTCGTCATGAGGGAGTTGCCTCCCGTATGCTACTGCGACGGATTTATCTCTGAAAGCGTTCGCTATCTCCGATATGGCTTTGTCGCCAATCAGCGCGTCCTGCGTAAGGAACACTACAATATCGCAACACGTTTTATGCAGCCCGTAATTACGTGTTGCCCCATGATTGAAATCAGCATAAGTAATGTTTTCAACATCAAATCCCGCCTTTTTCGCTATGGCTACGGTAGCGTCGGAACTGCCGGAGTCGATTATCAATATCCGGTCGAAATCGGAATGTTGCGCCTGTAAAGAGGCGGCAGCTTCCATCCAACGCATACCTCCGTTATAAGTCGGAACGACAACCCCTACCGTCATTTTATCTTCATTCATATAAAGAATCCCGTATTCGTCTAAATGTCCTCATATTTGCCGTCATACTGCAAAGTTATTTATATCGCTGCAAAGTTATTTATAAAAAAAAGATTATTATGAATATTGTATGGAATATTTCACTACTGACCGTTTTTTTGCTGTTTTCAAAGACGCTCATATCGCCGCCTGTTTCGGCTCAGACACACTTCTTTGAGTGTATTAATAATCTTGTTGCATTTGATAGTTGAATCTGCGGCATAAAAAACACACACACAAATTGTTTTATTTTAAAAAGAATATCTATATTTGCGGAGAATTTTTAACAGCGTGGTATTTAAGCAATTAAAAAAGGTATTTATGATAGTGCGAAACAGCAAGATATTTCGATCGGTTACGCCCCTTTTAAAGGGGCGTAACTCGCTGTTTTTCAATATATCTACCCCCCCCCCCCGAAAATTTGATCCTTTCGCCGGCTGTTCTTTAACCCTCTCGGTTATCTTTTCATCCGCGCTGCACGGATCATCATATGCAACGCTCGGCATGTCTCATG
>JAIRMH010000215.1 GCA_031258835.1 Tannerella sp. | reverse complement strand
CTTATCTCCTCTTCTTCCATACCGCTTACAATAGCTGTAATACGGTCGCTGATCTCTATCAACTCCTTACTGCGGTCTATCTCATACTCGTTTGCGGAATATGTCAGAGCCGTCTGATTCAGCGCCCGGATACGTTGTGCAAGCGTTATCAGTTCGTTTCCTTTATTTTGCATGTGGATTAAAGTTTTATATTTCAAAAATCATTGCGAAAGTATATAAAAGTTCCGGATATTTCCATATTTTTGTACCGAATATAAATTTAAAAATCATCACATGAACCATACGGAAAAAGTGAAATGCCTGATCATCGGCTCAGGACCTGCCGGATATACGGCGGCAATTTACGCATCACGCGCCAATCTGAATCCTGTTTTGTACGAAGGTATAGAGCCGGGCGGACAACTTACGACAACAACAGACGTGGAAAACTTTCCCGGATACCCGGACGGCGTGGAGGGTGTTACCCTAATGGAGGATCTCCGCAAACAGGCCGTCCGGTTCGGAACGGATATAAGAAGAGGCGTCGCTACGGAAACGGACCTATCATGCCGCCCTTTTAAAATAACGATTGACGGAGAGAAAGTGATAGCTGCGGAAGCACTTATCATCGCTACCGGCGCGACGGCTAAATATTTAGGCCTCCCGGATGAAAAAAAATACGCAGGCATGGGAGTTTCCGCATGTGCCACTTGCGATGGTTTTTTCTACCGGAAAAAAAACGTCGCTGTCGTCGGAGGAGGCGATACGGCCTGCGAAGAAGCGCTTTACCTCTCGACATTAGCGAGTCAGGTATATCTGATTGTCAGGAAATCGTATTTCAGAGCGTCAAAAATCATGCAGGAGAAAGTGTTCAAAACACCTAATATTAAAACGCTATTCGAACACAACGCCACCGGACTGTTCGGCGAAAAAGGCGTAGAGGGCGTACATCTCGTCAGACGCATGGGCGAGCCGGATGAAGAAAAGTATGACCTCGCTATCGACGGCTTTTTCCTGGCAATTGGTCATACCCCCAATACCCGTATTTTTAAAAAATGGATTACTCTCGACGAATACGGATACATCATCACGAAGAATGGTAAACCCATGACAAACATCGAAGGTGTATTTGCCGCAGGAGACGTGGCCGATCCGGACTACCGCCAGGCTATAACAGCCGCCGCAAGCGGATGTAAAGCCGCCATTGAAGCCGAAAGGTTTTTATTACGCAAGTCGCTTGAATAATTGACGAACCGGTCGCAGGAATAGACAAAAATTAGTTTCGCTTATTAAACAACTGAAACAGGACTGAAACAGGAAGGTAAAACAATCCTACAAATCGAACATAATTCCGCACATTATAGATGCGACCAACGGCTATAAAGATATCAAAAGACATGGAACTAAAAATAGATGTATTATTAAGATTGCAGCAGGATGACAAAGGCCGGATGGTCGGCGTCGGCTACTCCGGCACGGAACAAACAATTGTGCGTTATGCAGACTAAACCTTCAACAGAACAGGCGCTTATCCGGGAACTGAAACAAGGTTCGCAAAAAGCCTTTAACGATATATATAAAATGTACGTAAAGCGCCTTTTCGCCTACTGTCTGCAATATACCAAACTGGCCGAAGATGCGGAAGAGATCGTTCAGGATGTGTTTATACGGCTCTGGACAAACCGCGAAAACATCCGGCAAGAAGAATCGTTATGTGCGCTCCTGTTCATCATGGCCAAGCATCGCCTGATCAATGCATACCGGTCAACGGCAAATTCGCCCGTATACGAAGACTATGTTAACTATCAGGAAAAACTTGCGGCAGACGACGCCGGCCTGCAGATAGAATATAAAGATTTTGTCGCCCGGCTCCGCAAGGCGATCAGGCAATTGCCTCTTACCCAACAGAAAGTAATCGAACTCTCACGGCTGGAAGGATTGTCGAATGTCGAAATTGCCGAAAAAATGTCGCTGAGCCGTCAAACGGTTAAAAACCAACTTTCGCTGGGATTGAAATCCCTGCGCGAGATGCTGGATAAAATCCGTATCCTATCATGGGTATTATTGTTTGTTAATTATTTATGTTTTATGGTACGATAAGCGAAAAATACTGTCTTAATCAAATTATAAGAATCAATGAAAAAATTAGAACAAAAATACAGGCACGACGAATTGTCGTCGGAAGATCTGAAAATGCTCCGGGAAACGCTGGAATCCATGCCGGACGAGGAAATAGAACAAACCCTGCGCGACGGTTGGATGAACGAAGAACCGAATGTTACCTGCGCAGGCCCGGCGAGGATAGAAAGAATGAAGCGGCGAATCGACCAGCAATTAGGATTCATACGCCCGGCCCAAATCTTCTTTATTAAGGCAACACGGGCGGTTGCCGTTGTACTGTTTCTCCTGCTTGCCTATACCTCGTTCTATTTCTATCATGAAAATAAACAATGGGAATCGGAAGATATCATCGTCTCGACAGCCAAAGGCGAACGGGCAAATATCACGCTACCCGACGGTACGCAAGTGACTTTGAATGTAGAATCGAAACTCCGTTATACGCCAAAACGCTATAATGACGTACGACAGGTCGGTTTCGAAGGAGAAGCCTTTTTTCAAGTTCGCCGGGACAGTAAACATCCCTTCCGGATTGACTCCAAAGACTTATATGTAACCGTATCGGGAACGTCGTTTAATCTTCTGGCACGCAAGGACGGCCGAACGGCCGAACTGGCCATGGAAGAAGGCAACGTACGGTTCGTTTCACTGCAGACGGGAGAAGAAGTTACGCTTAATCCCGGCCAGAAAGCCATCCTCGATTATTCCAACGGAGAAATTACGGTACTGACGGGAAATGATGTACAATACGCATCCGCCTGGAAACGCGGCGATCTTGTATTCAGAAACACACCCCTTGCGAACGTTCTGGAAGTATTGCAGGAAAATTACGGTATCTCCTTCGAAACAGACTGCAAACCGTGCCTGACGGATCTGTTTACCGGAACCATCACCCACTCCGATCTCAACGAAACATTGGACATCCTGGAAAAAACCTATCATTTCAAAGCGATCCTGTACGATGGGAAAGTACGCCTGCTTCAGGACAGACAGCCCTAAGAACTATGTTATATATCGCCGTTCCGGTACACTTCCGCCGGCGGCGCATCTTTACGGGTGTATATTATTTTTAATGATTTTATTTATACAAAAAAAATGTATTTTTCCAATTCCTCCATGCTATTCACAATAAGTACCTTATTACTGTCATCATGATATGTCCAAAGTTCCGGCTAGAATATCACTTCAAACTCATACGTACCGGATTTCAGTTCGGCCATCACTTTGCCGGTGAGCGTACGGAACGGTCCGATGCCATCCTTGCCTTTCAGCACTGTCACCTTGTCGATAGCGGAAGCTGTCAGATTGAGCGAAGCAGTGGTATTGGCCGGGATGGTAACCCTGTAAATATAACCAGTGTCGGTCTTTTCCCAGCCGCTCGTGATTCTGCCGTAAGGCGATTCGAAATAACCTGTGGCGAAAGTCATTTCTCCGCCTACCTTGGGCTGGAGAACGATATGCTTGTAGCCCGGTCTGTTGTCGTCACGCTGAATACCCAAGGAGTGGGAAAACATCCATTCACCGATCGCTCCGTACGCATAATGATTGAACGAGTTCATCTCCACCGGGCCGAAACCGTTTTCGATGGTGTAGGAATTCCAGCGTTCCCACATAGTGGTAGCGCCTTGCAGTATGGGATAGAGCCATGACGGATAGGTGGTCTGCTCGAAAAGCGTGTAAGCCACATCATCGCGTCCGTTTTCAGACAGAACCAGGTTCAGATAAGGAGTCCCGATAAAACCGGTTGTCAAGGTATTGTTATTCTTTTCTATATTCTCCACAAGATGTTTGACTGCCAATGGTTTGTTTTTTTCATTAAACAGGTCGGCTTGCAACGGCACCACATACGAGGTTTGTGTATCCACAGGGCGTATTTCTCCTGCCGCAGGCTCCGTCGGGCCGGTGGGAACTGCGCCTCTGCGCATCATGGGGACGTAAGGGGCTTGGGTAATCCCCTCTTCATTGACAAATTTCTCGTTGAATCTGGCTTTTATGTTTTGATACAACTTTCTGAAGCGTTCCTCATCGCTCCTGTTTCCCAGTTGCCTGGCCACGCGGCTCATGATCATGGCATCGTATGCATAATAGGCTGTATGGGTTAACGAGTTATTGGTCGGCACGATTGCAAGGTGATCACCAAGCCCTCCCGGAGGTTGGATACCCTCAACGGATCTCAATTCGAGATAGTTCATATAGCTTTTCATTGAATTGTAATGCTGTTCGAGAATTCCTACATCGCCATACTGCTGGTATACCTGCCAGGGGACGATGATGCCGGCTTCCATCCATCCCATAGAGCCGCCGGTCACTTCGTTAGAGGCGCCGTATGGTGGTTGTCCCATGGTAGGATAGTAACTGGCATAGCTGCCGTCCCGGTTCTGGTCATCACGCATGGTGTGGAGCCAACGCGTGTAGAACTGGTCGACCTCAGGACTGAAATAGGTGGCCGTACGGGCAAATACCTGGGCATCTCCCGTCCATCCGGCACGTTCATCTCGCTGCGGACAGTCAGTAGGCACAGAAAGGAAATTGCCACGCTGCCCCCACTGAATGTTTTCAAACAGGCGATTGATGTGCTTATTGGACGACATGTAACTGCTCGTGGCCTCGCCGATGGATTCGAGCACAACGCCCTTGACCTGTTCCAGAGGCAACGGAGCATCCAACCCCGTTATGGAAATATAGCGGAAGCCGTGGCAGGTAAACAGCGGCTGGCAGGTTTCGCCAGTATCTTCTCCGCGCATAATGTAATTGTCGATGGAAATAGCGCCGCGGTAGTTTTCTATATATACCTGTCCTTTCATTTTTTGATACATTTCGATGGTGTAAGGCTTCACCGGACTGGTTGGGATGATTTCAGGATATATCATTTCGCCGTAACGAATGTTGATCGTCTGTCCGGATCTTCCTTTCATGCCTTCCAGACGGGGCACACCCACAATGTTCTGGCCGAGGTCATATACATACGTTCCTTTAACAGGCTGCGTTACCGATTTTGCAGTGAGCGTTACATGATTACGGATGGGAATACCGACATGCGCCTGAATGATTACGTTGGCGGCGGGACGTTCAAAGACAGTAGCTGGTTTCCATTTCGAATCGTCGAAAGAGCCGGTAGTCCAACCATCTTGCTCCCTGCGGGCGTCGTAATCTTCGCCGAACTGGAATCCATTGCGTGTCACGGGTCCCGTATCGTAACATTTCCATGTACGATCGGTAAGAATCATTTGCGAAGAGCCATCCTG
>JAIRMH010000212.1 GCA_031258835.1 Tannerella sp. | reverse complement strand
CATGAGACATGCCGAGCGTTGCATATGATGATCCGTGCAGCGCGGATGAAAAGATAACCGAGAGGGTTAAAGAACAGCCGGCGAAAGGATCAAATTTTCGGGGGGGGGGTAAACATGCTGAAAATCAACGAGTTACGCCACTTTAAAAGGGGCGTAACCGATCGGAATATCTTGCTGTTTCGCACTATCATAAATACCTTTTTTAATTGCTTAAATACCACGCTGTTAAAAATTATCCGCAAATATAGATATTCTTTTTAAAATAAAACAATTTTTGTGTGTGTTTTTTTATTCGGAAGAAAATTTCTTTTATTTTCAGATGTCTATTATCAGTTATTGTATTTCTCTGATTTGCAGTTCGTTAGTTGCATTAATCTTTTGTTATACGAAATATATCTTTTTCGATACAGACGTTGAGGCCGCAACCGCCTGCAGGCGAGAGGTTATAGCGGAGGTATAAATCCGCGAGCATATTCTTGACGCGGCGGAAATAGTCTATATCCGGCGCTGCCATGCTTCCCATTACCGGTCGTCCCATAGGTATCCATACCGAAGCCGAGGGGATGATTCCGCGTTCGGCAAGCCATGTCGCACCTTCTTTGAGCGTTTCGAGACTTTCGAGACCGATGATAAAATTCGAGAAAGCCTTGTCTTTCCCGAATTTTTCGGCGATGTATGTCAAGGCATTCAGGTGTCTTTCGCGTGTAGTAAATTGCATTTTACCCGGTGTGATGACATTTGCACGTTCAATGTCCCATACTTCAATACTACAGGCAATACGGTTTGCGCCGAGTGAAAAATATTCGTCAATATAAGCAAAATTGCCGGGAGGAGTTATATATAGCAAGATTTCCCCCGTCAATTTTATCCCGCATGTTGCAATAGCCCTGAGGTAACGAATGATATGTCGGTGTTCATGCTCTCCGGAAAAAGTCGAACCTCCGGTAATTTGGACGCTATTGACATTATCGTTTTTCACCGCATAATAGACGATTTCAGCTACATCGGAAGGTGCGACAGCAGCCGGCTGCGGTTTTTCTTTTCGGGCGCGCGCTTCAAAATCCGCTCCCGAAAAACAATATTGGCAAGGGGCACCCATAGCGGCATATTCACAATGCCACAGACATTGGAACGAAACGAAATCGCAACCTTGTAGCACTGCATTACCAATGAACGGAAGTCCGGAAGATGTTTTCTGTTTATAAAAGTCCGATTTGTCGTGAAAAGATACATGACACACAAAATCTTTATCATGGAAAAGCGACGGCTTATCTTCCAATATTTTCAATCGAAAAGGGGTTGTCAACTGTGAGACATATCGCATCAATTTGAGGTTATCCCATGAAAGCGCTTGCCTCAAATGCCGTAAATGAAATTCCACATCTGTCAGTTGGACATTTGTCCCGTCCGGTAATTTCATGCTGTTGCACGTCAGCGCATTGGGATTTATCCTGAAACTCTTCCCGAATCTCCGGTATATTTCATTATCTACCTTGACGCCTCTGCTGATAAGCAGGCATTTGAGTTCTACCGCATCTACCTTGCCGGCTTTTCCACAAAGGAAAAAAGACGTTTGGCTATTGTCCGGTTTATATGGAACTATTCCTTTGACGTCCATAGCCTCCCAAATATTTCAGATTGTTAAAACGCCACAATAATTTGGCGCCTATCATACGGGGGGCGCCCGGCACATACGTAGGAACACCAAACATCATACCGGTATTGCCGGCGCCAACGATATATTTTTCGCCCAACATATTAGATGCAAATGCAGAAAACACCAAACCCTGTTTGTTGAATTTAACTGCTATATTGGCATTTAGCAGGCCGTAAGCGTCTTGTTCCAAACGGGCAAGGGATAAGTCTGCCGGTTGTTTGTCGTTTGAATCTTCAAACCATATGTGACTTTTCCACGAACAGGTTGGCGTAAAAACGATCTGTATTTCTTTCGCCACATCAAATTTGACATCCCATCCGAGGAGGAAACTATGTTTGGGCGTTTGACGGAAAGTGTTGCCGGCATATTCCTGTTGGTTGCCGTCACGGTCTTCGTCGTCGAAACGGGCATGAATATAGGCGTAATTACCAAATACATCCAGATGAGCGTTCAACGCGGCTTTTGCGGTTGCTTCGGCGCCATAAGACGTGGCTCGTCCCGCATCATCGACCAGATAATTGGCATTATCCCATTTCGAGGTCTGAAAATCATTGTATCGATGATAAAACACACCAATATCGAACCAGTAACGTTGTTGGACATTCCATTTGAACCCTGCATCAAAACTGCGTACTTTTTCGGCGTTCATCACTTCGCTTTCGCCTGCCGAATTAAATTGCAGCACGTTCGGACGGCGTCCGACAGAATATCCGGCATACATATTAGATGATGCACTGAAGTTGTATTTCAGGTTGAGACGATATGTAACCGACCAAAAATCCTTTGATATTTCATGGTAATCTACCGGCGCAAAGAAAAAATTGGGGGCGCTACCCAGCAGATAACCAAGGGTAGAGGGTACGGTTCCCAACATATGGGCTTCGGTAGAAGTCATGAACGATTCGCAGGTAGCGCGGATACCTGTCGTAAGGCTTAATTTCGGCAGCAGTTTGAATGTAGCGTCTGCAAAAATGTCGGCAGCCTGATTGACGGCGCCGCCCGTGCTTTCTTCCTCGTGATTAGTTGGCAATGGTGCTCCTACTAACGAAGCCATAGCAGGATTCCCCAAGTCGGGAATAGCGGTCATGGGATAACCTAAAGTCCCGTTTTCGGAAATCATATATTCGGGACTCTGGAAAATCAAATAAGCCATATATTGCTCGTTGGGACCGAACCAATATTTTTGTTCAACGTTTTCGCGCCAATAGCTTGTGCCGAGAAAACCGTTAATACGGCTGTTGAACGAAAAATTATACCGGAGTTCCTGTGTAAATTGTTTGACGTCGTTATACTCTGCCATGTCGATAGCGGGTGCAATAGAGCCGTCGCCATCCCAACGGTGATCAACAGAATTGGCATAATACGAAGTTATGGATGTGAGGTAACTGTTTTCGTTCAGGTAATATTTGATATCTAACGACGAACCGAAGACATCGCGTTTGTTAAACCATTTTTTTCCTTCGTCAAATGAAGCTTCGTATTTAAAAATATCTTTCTCGCCGTTGGCATTAGGGTATCTTTTACTCATAAAAGCTGTTCCGGGATTATCGTCTTTCTGGTAAGACGCCATTAAATCGATTTTCATATTTTCAACAGGAAGATATCGCAACGAAAAACGTCCGCCGAAAGTATTTTTCCCATTCAATTTCCCTCCGGAAGTATTGGTAATATAACCGTCATGATAGCTGTAGATACCTGCGGCGCGTGCAAATAGCTTATTCTTTGTTACAGGAATGTTAACGGCGCCTTCGATTTCTTTCATGGCATAATTACCCATTCCCGCTGAGGCATAACCGCCAAAAGCGGATTCCGGTTTTTTACTGATAAAATGTATGACACCTATCTGGGAGCCGCGTCCGAACAATGTTCCTTGAGGACCTTTGGTTACTTCGATGCGTTCCATATCGTACAGTTCGGCAACCGCCATGCTGGCGCGACTGGTCGGCACATTATTGTAATAGACGGAAACGCGGGGTTGCGCCGTTGGGCTGGTCTCGTCGCTTGTCAAGCCGCGTATAGCCAGGTTCGGACGGTGGGGCGTTTGGATGTTGATATTCAATCCGGGAACAAAAGCCGCCAATTGCTCCAATGTACGCGTATGAGTATTTTCCATCATCTGCGCACTAACGCTACTAACAGTTATGGGAATATCAAGAAGTTGCTGTTCTCGTTGCTGGGCGATTACAGTAACCGGTTCGAGCGCCACCATCGCTTCTTCCAATGTGAAATTCACCTCATTCCCGCCTTCCTTCAGCAGCGTTTCTATAACTTTCGGCATGTATCCCAAGGCGGAAACGGATATGGATACATTACCCGCCGACAGACCATTCAGTAAATATTCTCCTTCGGCATTTGCGTTTACGCCTATGGTCGTATTTAAAATGATAACACTTGCTCCGGCAACCGGCTCATTATATTGATTAACTACTTTCCCGCGGATTATTACATTCGCATGAATACCGCCGGAAACAAAAAGAAACAACAAAAAGACAAGAAAATGTTTCATACTTCTAATATTGATTACATAATTTTTACATATTGACATAAAATCGACACAAATTTGCCTAAAAAAAATGAGTCATTTCACTCTTTCAGGTCAAAACGAAAAATTTGTTTATAATAACGAATAAAGACCATTAATTTCGGTATAAACCACATAGGAGAACACTTCCATAGATACAAAACTTCAATATTTATTCGGATTTGAGGAAACTTCCGATAGATAATTTCCCGTAATTTAATTATTTTTGCGACAAAAATGCGGCAAATGAAAACATCATCTTTATCGACAAAACATTATTGGATTTACATCGTAGTTGCTGCGATGTGCATGGCGGCGACTTTTCCCGGTCGGACACACGGGCTTGGTTTGATCACCGAATCTATTTTACGGGACTTGAGTCTGGACCGGACGGTTTACGCTTACTATAATTTGTCGGCAACGTTGATTGGAGCGCTGTTCTGCATTCCTGTCGGTTCGATGCTCGACCGTTCCGGTTGTCGTAAAGTGTTGATTCTCGTGTTGATCGGACTTGGCATCTCGGTGTTAGGCATGAGCGCCACACAAAATAAACCGGTTTTTTTTATACTGTTACTCCTGACGCGCGGATTTGGTCAAAGCGCGCTCTCCGTAGCGAGTATTACACTTATTTCCAAATATTTCCCGAAAAACAAATTAGGCATTTCCATGGGCATCTATTCCCTGTTAACATCTATTTTTTTCATGGGAATTTTCGGTGGAATGGGAATAGTTTTGGATCACATACGGCCTTTGGCGTTTAGTTTTGCCGGTATTGAAACTGTTATACCATCATGGCGCGTTGCATGGGGAAGCGTAGGGTTGGCATTATTGTTTTTCTGTGTCCCGGTAGTCTTGCTAAGTTTACGTCGTTCCGGATGGGTGGCAGACGAAACGGCAGAGATAATCGAAACAACGGAAGTGGCAACTGAAACCATCGACACCATCAAAACCATCGAATCCATCGACACCATCGAAACGGAAAATCCTGCACCGGGAAATCCCGACGTAGAATATGGGATTCCATTTTCGCAGGCGATACGTACGGCTGCCTTCTGGGTTTTCGCCCTTTCGATTTCTTTTTTCGGATTAGTTAGCGCCGGTATCGGCCTGTACAACGAAGACATCTTGTCGGAACGGGGATTCGACGCAAATATGTATCATTTCCTACTGCTTCTGCCTATACCGTTCGGGCTAATGAGCAATCTGGGTGTCGGGCTGTTAACTCGTTATATCAATATAAAATATGTATTGGCGCTTTCGCTGTTCTTCACAGGTTTGGTGAAATTTCTGTTCCCTTTCATTGAAACTCCGGAGCAGGTTTACGCTTATACCATTGTTTTAGCCATTTCAGGCGGAGGATTGAGCGTCCTGTTTTTTATAGCGTGGGCAGACCTGTTCGGCAAACGGGATGTAGGTAAGATACAGGGAATCGCCCAGATGCTAAGCGTATGTGCATCGGCTGCCGGGCCTGTTTTTTTCGCTTACTCAAAAGAATGGACAAATTCATATACTTTGGCCTTTTACATTAGCGGCGGATTGACAATCCTGTTTGCTGTCGCCGCATGCCTGATGTCGACGCCTGCACGGAAATGTCGCATGAACAAGAACATGTGAATTGTAAGTTGTAAGTCATAAGTAGGGGCAAGGCTTGCCCTTGCCCTAAGTTGTAAGTCGTAAGTTGTAAGTCGTAAGTTGTAAGTTGTAAGTTGTAAGTCGTGAGTTGTGAGTTGTGGTGATAAAGAAATAAAATAACGCTTAAAATCCGTTGTTATCATTAAAAAATTCGTTATGGCCGTCTTTTTTTTCGCTTTGAATACAGGCTCGAAAAACATTCAAGCGAAATATTTCTATTTTTGGCGACACATCAAATAATATTATGCATGGATAAAGGCAAAGTTACAATATGTTTGTGTTCTTCACGCGCTATCATTGACAGAGAAAAAGTTGTCGGGATATCGCAGGCTTTATATGAAGCAGGGTATACGGTGAACGTGGAAGCTGATTTATGTGAAAAAGCGATTTCTGATTTTTCAGGAATGGAAACGATTGCCGGGTCGACGGTTATCGCTTGCTATCCGAGAGCGGTATATTCGCTTTTCGACCGTTTGAATCTGCGGCCTGCCGGTGTCGCGGATATTCGCAATGGCAGTATGGAGGACGTATTGAACTGTTTTGACTTAATGAAAATCCGTGAATCGAAATCCTTTACTGCCGAAATGGATGCGTTGCCGCGGAAACCGGGACGGGATGTGTGGTATCCTGTTATTGACAGGGAGAGATGTTCGGGATGTGGCAAGTGTTACGATTTTTGTCTGTTTGGCGTGTATAGTTATGAAAATGGCGTGACGGAAGTAAGCCGACCGACACAGTGTAAAATCAATTGTCCGGCTTGTGCGCGCACCTGTCCGGAGAAAGCTATTATTTTCCCTAAATACGAAAAAGCGCCTATTAACGGCGGGTTAACCGATGACGAACCGGTGTCGGTCAACCCCCGGCTTTTATATAACGAAGCGCTCCGGTACCGTCTGGACCAGCGACGGAGGAGCGTGTCCTTACTAAAAAAAGAACCATGACGATCCGGCAATACATATCCGTGATGAAAGCGGCAGGACGAATTCCCTTAGAATGTTCGCCACGCATCTTTTGGAAGTTTATACGCAACTTTGGAATGCGTAACATAGGTAATATCCGTCGTTTCGAGAAACGACAGAGGTTGGGCAAACCGTTCTTTCCGGCTTTTGTGATGATATCCGTTACCGAGAGTTGTAACTTGACTTGCAGCGGTTGCTGGGTTTCGCACGGAGGAAAAAAGCAACTGTCGCCGCACCGGTTGGACAGCATTATTTCCGGCTGTAAGGAAAAAGGGTCGTATTTTTTCGGCATATTAGGCGGGGAACCGCTGATGTACACATGGTTGTTTGAAGTGCTGGCGCATCATCCCGACTGCTACTTTCAGTTGTTTACGAACGGCACGCTGTTGACCGACGAGATAGCGATGAAACTGAAAAAACTCGGCAACGTTACCCCGCTTATCAGTATTGAAGGTTTAGAGGCGGAAAGCGATGCGCGGCGCGGACGCGATGACGTGTATCGGCGGACGATGGAAGGCGTGAGGGCTTGCCGTAGGGCCAGACTTATTATCGGAGCGGCGGCAAGTATCGGAAAGAGTAATTTCCGCGAGTTGGTCAATACGGATTATCTTTACCTGCTTGCAAAGGAAGGGGTACATTACTTATGGTACTATATTTACCGTCCGGCAGGTGCTGATTCAAAGCCGGAAAACGCATTGGATAAAGACCAGATACGCGAACTTCGTCGTTTTATCGTCGAACGGCGTATCGATGCGCCTTTACAACTGATAGACGCTTATTGGGACGACTGTGGGAATGCACTTTGCCCGGGTGCAATGGGTTTGAGTCACCATATATCGCCTGCGGGAGCGTTGGAATTTTGCCCGCCGTTTCAGCTGGCAAAGGATTTCATAAACGAAGACGGGTCGAATGTGGCCGAATTGTTCCAAAACTCCACATTCCTGAAGGGATTGCGGAAATTGACCGCCGAGACATCGCGCGGCTGTATCCTTTTGGAGAATCCCTCTCTGGCATTACAGTATGCAACGGAACAAGGCGCTGTAGATACAACTTCGCGCGGAACAGTCGTAGCGGAGATGCAGCGAATGTCGGTATTGGCGGGACACGATATGAAAGGCGAAGAGATGGCTGAACGAAATGTATTTTACCGCCTGATGAAAAAAAAATATTTTTTTGGATTTGGGGCTTATGGATGAAGTTTTGACCGAAAATAAACAGATATATACCGTTCCGCAATCGTATGCCGGGCGTAACCGTCTGCGAAAGATAATAGATGTTTTTGTGAACAATCGTTCGCTTATTCCTCCTTTGTCGATGTCCGAATTATCGGGAATGGCGGACGAAGTCATTCGTCAATATGACTTGAGCGAGACGTGGAAAGGCTGGCTCATGGTCGAAATCAACAATTTCGCGTGGAGAGACACTGTCGCTGCCGTTCCTTACGAAAAACGAATCCTGTTGCTTCCGCAGTGTTTGAGTAACGCTACGCAGTGCCGGGCAAAAACGGACGAGTTGGGTCTGTTATGTATGAGATGCGGCAGTTGTAAACTTCCCACACTTCAGGACAAAGCTGCCGAGTTGGGTATCATGAGCATTGTGGCCGAGGGGTTTACACCGGTCATAGGATTACTCGAAAGCGGCGTCGTACACACGGTTATCGGCGTAGGATGTTTGGACTCTCTGGAAAAAGCCTTCCCCCTGCTGGTCAATCATGCCATTCCAGGTATAGCGATACCGCTGAATAAGGCCGGTTGTCGGGATACGAAGGTGGATTACCGGTATGTAGAAGACTGCTTTCGGATGTATTCGCCCGGCCATGTGACGTTACCGGATTATAATGTGATAAAAGACGATATTAGGACATGGTTTTCATTTGAAGCGCTGGCAGATATTTTCAGAGATGTCGACGGGACGTCTCTTATCGCTCGTCGTTGGCTGTCCGGTGCAGGCAAGCGCTGGCGTCCGTTCCTTCTTGTATCGGTTTATCTGAGTATCACAGGAAAAACCGATGTGCCGGAATTTGTAAAAACGGCAGCCATTGCCGTCGAATGTTTCCATAAGGCGTCGCTTGTGCACGACGATATTCAGGACAATGACGAGTTTCGTTACGGCAAACAGACAGTGCATGCACTTCATGGCATCCCTGCGGCGATCAACATAGGGGATTTATTGCTGGGAAAAGGATACCATATCCTGTCGATGTGCAGCCGTCCCGAATTGGTAGCAGTAGCTGCTTCCGCCCATCTATTGCTTTGCAAGGGGCAGGGGATGGAACTGGAATGGAGCCGCTCGCCACGAGAACTGACGTTGACGTTCGTATTGGATATATTTCGCTGCAAAACCGTGCCGGCGTTTGAGGTCGCACTGGATTTCGGCGTGTATTGCGCGGGCAATGACGAACGACTGCGAAGTATTTTGCATGAATTTTCGTTCGCCCTGGGCATCGCATACCAACTGCTGGACGACACCGAAGATTACAGGCAAACACTCGCACCGCACCGTGAAAATGCGGACTTATACGTCGAACCGTCACCGTCTGCCGGAGAAGATTACAGACAGACGCTCGCGCCTGCCGTATTGCGTCCTTCGGCTGTTCTTGCCGTCCTTTGCGAGCAAAACAGGAACGCCGGATTTATAAATCGATTGAGTAAGGAGAAAGACTACAAAGCCTTTCTTGGGAGAAGCGAATACAGGCTACTGTTGCAGAAGGCGGTCGACAAAGTAAAAACACTGTCGGAAGAATATCATCAACAAGCGATAGATTCACTTAGCACATTGGATAATGCGGAAATGAAACGATTACTTTTCCGCGTCACCGAACGAATTTTAAATAATCAGAGCGAATGATGAAAAAGAAAAATACTTTATCCGTCAAGATGATGAATATATTGCAAAAAGGTATCCATCGTCTCAGCGACGATGCGACCGGAAGAATCGGAAAATACATTGAATCCCGAATGACGCAGCAAGATTTGTTCATGAACAAAAGCGGCGAGGAAGATATTTATTATACGGCTTTCGGCTGGATGCTTTCGTATCTGTTCGGAATCAAAATACGCTGCGAACAGGCACGCCGGCAATTGCAAAACCTGGCAATAGATAGCGGCGATTTAATCCAATATGCGGCATATATCCGCTCTAAAATGTTACTCGATCTGTTAAACGGTAACTACGGACGGATGCTTTTTAAATCGATCGTTCCCTCGACAAAAGCCGGAAAGACTGTATTTGTTTCGTTCCCGCATAATGATTGCTGTTCGCCTTATTCTACGTTCATCCGTTTATCGCTGCTGGAAGATATGAATTGCAAGATCCGGAATAAGAAAGAGATGACCGGCTCGTTAGCCGCATACAGGGTGTCGGCTACAGGCGGGTATTCGAACATAGCAGGAAACAGTGCGGCTTCCGTTAATGCTACATCCGCCGCATTATCCGTCATAGGGCAGCTAGAGGGATATGCGTTGAACGACGATGTGGATTATCTATATCGTTTGCAGGACGATTCGGGCGGTTTTTACGCATCGGAAAATACGCCGTTGCCAGACGTACTTTCCACGGCAACGGCTCTGTTTGTGCTGAACTGTTACGGAATAACGCCACGCATCGGCCCTATGCATTTCATCGAGGCGCACTGGCTGGAATCAGGGAGTTTTGCGCCCACCTTATTTGAAGAAACAAGCGACATTGAATATACTTTTTATGGACTATTAGCTTTAGGAACATGTTGACACGGAAAGCAAAAATAGAAGAGATTTTCGACATTCCACACAGACCGATGAAACTGTCCGGCGAAATTTATATGGGAAAGATAAATGAAATGACGGACTTCCTCAGGCAGGATTTGCTGGCAAGGCAGTCTCCCGGAAGCCTTTGGAGAGGGGCGCTTTCGGCGAGCGCCATTTCTACTTCGACGTCTGTGTTTGCATTGTCCGTAATAGACAGAGACCGCTACGCCGCATACGTAGAGGCCGGCGTCAAATGGCTTCGCGCCACCATGTTACCTGATGGATGCTGGGGCGATACGCCTGAAAGCAAAGCTAATATGACAGCGACCCTCTTGTCGTATGCAACTCTTTTCTATCTCAATGCCGCCCCCGAAGAAACAAAAACGTATTTGAGCAAGCAGTTCGGTGACATTGGCGACGAACATATTGTGAATGGCGTTTTGAAATATTACGGGAAAGACCTTACGTTTTCGCTTCCTATATTGGTGATGTGCGCTTCGGCGGGTGTGATTACCCGTTGGGATGCGATTCCTCACTTGCCGTTCGAACTGTCTGCGCTTCCGCAACGGGTCTTCCGTTTTCTCAATCTGCCGGTGGTGAGTTATGCCATCCCTGCGTTGATTGCCGTAGGTATTCTTCGTCACCGCAAGGGAAAAAGAACGATATTTTATCCGTTACGTGACGCTTTTGTTAAGAAATCGCTGAAAGTATTGACGCAGTTGCAGCCTGTCAACGGTGGTTTCCTGGAAGCGGCGCCTTTGACAGCATTCGTATCCATGTGTATGGCATGCGCAGGGTATAAGGAACATCCGGTCACCCGCAAAGCCGCCGGATTCCTTATCAATACCGTCCGGGAAAACGGAGCATGGCCTATTGACACCGATTTGGCAGGGTGGCTGACGGCGCTTAGCGTAAAAGCATTAGGCCCGGAGATTCCGGACAGGGAACGTTTATTAGAGACGATCGCAGGGAACACATTCACTTTCAAACATCCTTTTACCGGTGCACAGCCGGGCGGCTGGGGCTGGTCGGATTTGCCGGGGGCTGCCCCCGATGCCGATGATACGGCAGGGAGCCTGATTGCTATGCATGTTCTACGGAAAGACAGCCGGTATATCCCTGAAGTCTCAAAAGGAATTGAATGGCTGTTGGATTTGCAGAATAGAGACGGTGGGATGCCTACCTTTTGCAAAGGCTGGAGTCGCCTTCCTTTCGACCGCAGCAGTCCCGATATATCGGCGCACAGCCTGGCGGCGTTTGAACTTTGGTGCGATATGCTTCCCTGCAAACTCCAACAACGATGCCGAAAAAGCATTCATCGCCTGCTCCGATGGCTGGAAAAGACACAAGCCGCAGACGGTTCGTGGACGCCGTTGTGGTTCGGCGACCAGGATGCGGCAGACGAAAAGTCGCCCGTGTATGGCGCTGCCGTTACCGTCGAATATCTTTCCATGTCGCGTCATCCTTTAGCCGCCTATCCGGCGAAAAAAGGAGTCGCTTATCTTCTGTCGGTGCAGAACGACGATGGCGGCTGGGGGGGCGCAAAAGATTTACCCTCAAAAGTCACTTTCACAGCAAGGGCTCTAAGCGCACTGTCCCAAGCGGCAGACCTTGTTGCGGACAACGTTAGCGCCGATCATGTTGCGGACAACGTGGACCGCGCACTGTCCCATGCTGCGGAAATTTGCGACGATGCAATCGTTAAAGGAATAGACTTTCTTTACCGCCGCTTCAAGGATGGGACATTGAATAATGCCGAACCTGTCGGATTGTATTTTGCCCGTCTATGGTATTCGGAGGAACTATATAATATCACGTTTGCACTAAACGCACTGAAACAAATACGAAACAGGATGATAACAAATAACAACTAATTATACAAAAGATGAAACGAGTAATTATTTTAGGTTTATTATGTACGGTTGCGTTGCAAGCGCAAGACGTTATTCAATGGAGAAAAGACCGCACCGGGATTTACCGTGAGAGCGGTTTGCTGAAATCGTGGGGAGAAGCAGGCCCTTCTCTGCTCTGGCATTACGACGGGTTGGGCGAAGGACATTCGTCGGTGGCTGTGTCGGCTGCGGGAAAACTGTATGTCACAGGCATGACGGACGGGATAGGCTATCTCTATGCGTTCGACACCAGCGGTAAATTGCTGGACAAGAAAGAATACGGCCACGAATGGGACAAAAGTTACAATGGCACACGCGGGACAGTGACGCCAGACAACGGCAAATTGTATCTGGTATCCGGCCTCGGAGAGGTGGTATGTTTCAACGAAAGCGATCTGAGTATCGTGTGGAAAAAAGGATTGTTGACCGATTTCGACGGCTCTAATATCACTTGGGGGATTTGCGAATCGCCACTTATCGTGGGCGATAAACTGATTGCCTGCCCCGGTGGAAAAGAGTATAACATCGTCGCGTTGAACAAGAACACGGGCGAACTCATCTGGAGTTGCACGGGCGACGGTGATCTCTCGGCCTATTGCTCGCCCATATACCTCGCCGACCAGCAGACACCACAAGTCGTTACCATGATGCAAAAACATATCATCGGCGTCGATATCGCCACGGGCAAAAAACTCTGGTCGTTCGAACAGGTGAACCGCCATGGCGTCCATCCTAACGTGCCGGTATATGCCGACAACATGTTGCTATGTACAAGCGGTTATGGTAAGGGGTCGGTCATGTTGCGACTGACCGACGGCGGACGCAACGTTGAGAAAGTATGGGATGCACCCCTACTCGACTCCCGTATCGGTGCAATGGTCAAGGTAGGCGACTATGCCTACGGATCGGGCGATACAAACCGTTTCTGGTTTTGTGTAGACTGGAAAACGGGCGAACTGAAATACAAAGAAAATACGTTGCCCATAGGAAATGTGATTGCGGCCGACGGTATGTTATACTGTTACAGCGACCGCGGAGATTTTGCGTTAGTCAGGACGACGCCCGAACGATTCGACATAGCAAGCCGTTTCTCAATAACAATGGGTACAGACCAACACTGGGCGCACCCGGCGATCTACCGTGGCGTCATCTACGTGCGCCACGGAAATACGCTAATGGCATATAAAATCAGTTAATCAATAGATTTGGATATGAATACACATAAAATCCGTTGACGGTTTGGAAACTAAAAAAACAGTGAGGCTTGTCACGACGGTAACGGTGATGGTATATGCGGGCGTCATGATCGGATGGCACCTTTATTCGCCGGGAAGGAACATTGTAATGCAGGCGCCCGGAGCAGATCGTCGCCCGCCGGAGACGGCGCGCAGAGCGGATGATGTGCGTATCGGCGAGTTTTTCATGCGTTACGGCGATGTCACTTCGACACTGACAGGCCGGTGGACTTGTTTTCGTGGCAGTACTTTTACGAACATCGTGCAAGCTTCCGAAGACGTCACGCCCGGCGAGGAGGACTATACCGTCGTGTGGAGCGTCGATACGGGCGAAGGCCATGCCGCGCCCGTCATTTACGACGGTCGGGTATATTTCCTCGATTATGACGAGGGATTGAGTTCCGACATGCTACGCTGTTTCGCGCTCGAAAGCGGGAAGGAACTGTGGCGTCGGTGGTATCGTGTACCGATGAAGCGTAACCACGGCTTTTCGCGGACGGCGCCGGTCGTGTCGGACGATTATATCATCACGTTAGGACCGCAGGGGCACGTCATGTGTTGTCATCCGGTGTCGGGCGACATGCTATGGTCGCTCGACTTGCAAAAAGCGTTTAAAACGGAAGTGCCGTTTTGGTATGCCGGTCAATGTCCGCGTGTGGACGGCGACATATTTGTGGTCGCGCCGGCCGGTGAAGAGACGCTGTTGGCCGGTATCGACTGCCGGTCGGGCGACGTCGTATGGAAAACGCCCAACGACGTAGGATTCAAGATGTCACATTCGTCGGTGACACCCATGACGCTAAACGGGAAACGGACGTATGTCTATGCCGGTGTGGGAGGCGTCTGCGGCATTTCGGCCGAGAAAGACGACCGGGGGACGCTACTATGGAGCGCCGTCAAATGGCGCCCGTCAGTGATAGCGCCGTCGCCCTTGCAGCTATCCGCAAACTCCATTTTCCTCGTGGCAGGCTACGGTGCAGGAGGCGCCCTGCTGACGGTACACAGGGCAGGTTCGACATGGAGCGCCTCTATTCGGGAACAATACAAACCGAACGAAGGACTGTCGAGCGAACAGCAAACGCCAATCCTTTACAAGGATATAATAATAAGTATCATGCCGAAAGATGGCGGTAGCCTGCGCGACAAGTTAGTCGTGTATTCCCCGTCGAACCTGCATGCGCCACTGTGGTCGTCGGGTGCAGACGAGCGTTTCGGACTGGGGCCTTATATGGTCATCAACGACTGTCTTTTTGCCTTCAAGGACGACGGCGAGCTGTACGTATACGACATTCAGCCTCCAAAAATGAACCTGCTGAAGAAACAACGCATCATGGACGGCGTCGATGCATGGGGGCCAATGGCGTATGCCGACGGCAAACTCATCTTGCGCGACGCCCATACGGTAAAATGCCTGAAAATAATTTAAACGGTATATTTAAAATGAAAAAGATATGAAAGAGATTTCTCGTAAAAAATTTTTGCGCGTCTGCGGTTCTATCGTAGCCGGCGGTGCTGTAGCGGGGGTTTCGGGCGTCCTGGTAAACAGAAACCGGATGCTGACGACGTCTGTTCCGTCGGGCAATCTGCGCGGGCGAGACGAAGGTGCGTTGGCGTCCCCTTACCGGCAGGTCGCACTGGTCGATTTCCCCGACGCTATTCAATCTCTTGCGCAACATGACGGCACGGTCTATGTCGCTATGCAAAACGAGGTGTCGACGATGGATATGCGAGGTAAGTTGAAAGGAGGATTTACCGTCGCGAACGGGGTCATCCGCGATATGGCGGTCGACGGCGGAGAAGTTTACCTGCTTCATCCGACATCCGTAAGCGTTTATTCGCAGCAGGGAAGGTTGTTACGCGAATGGACGGCATGTAGCGAACAGTCTAATTATTGTTCGCTGGCATTGTCGGGCGAGTTTGTGTTCGTGACGGATATGGATTATAAAAACATCTGCAAATATACGCGCAATGGAGACTTCGTGACATTCATCGGCAGTCCGAACGGATTTGTCATACCAAGCCTTACATTCGGCATCGAATGTATCGGCGACACTATCTATTGTTCTAACTCAGGCCGGCATCAGGTCGAGAAATACACGCTCGACGGGAAGTATATCGGTTCATTCGGGAAAGCGGGCGGCGCACCCGGATTATTCGCCGGATGTTGCAATCCCGTACACCTCTCCTGCACATCGAGCGGCGACATCATCACGTCTGAAAAAGGGAATCCGCGCATCAGTTGCTACGGACACGACGGCATTTTCCACGGCATCCTCCTCGACCGCAAACTGTTAGGCGGGGGATATACGGCATACGACGTGAAAGCATGGAATGACCGTTTGTTTGTCGCGGGCAAGAACAAAGTGTCGATCTTCCGCTTCGACAGTACGCTTGCTTCGACAGGCGCCTGCGCATCCTGTAGCGTCGGCTGCTCCTTGCGAACGGATGCGATTCAATAAATACGGACAAACGATGAAAAAAGAGAAGAAAAATATTAAAAGTCCCGTTTCGCGAAAGAAATTTCTGCAAATGTGCGGGTCTGTGCTGGGCGGGATGGCGGTGACATCACTAACGGGCATATCGCTGAAGCGGATGTTCGCAAAAGAACCCGACTATTTCTGGCAGATAGACCCTGCAAAATGCACTTACTGCGGACGCTGCGAGACTCATTGCGTGCTTCCCGTATCCGCCGTCAAATGTATTCATGCCAACAAGGTATGTGGCTACTGCGACTTGTGCGGCGGCTATTATCGCACGAACGTCAAAGACCTGAATACGGCGGCTGAAAACCTGCGTTGCCCGACGGGAGCCATTCAGCGGGCGTATGTCGAAGACCCTTATTTTGAATATACGATCGACGAAAACCTGTGCAACGGCTGCGGCAAATGCGCCAAAGGCTGTAACTCGTTCGGAAACGGATCCCTGTATCTGCAAGTAAAACAGGAACTGTGCGAAAACTGCAACGAATGTAAAATATCCAACGTCTGTCCTTCGGATGCGATCCGCCGCGTCCCCTACGCAATGGCATACCTGTTGAAAGATGAATAATGAACTTACGCAAGGAACGGAATATTAACCATAGACAATGAAATGTATGACGAAAAGATTTATCGGACAAAAAAACATATGCAAAGACAGGAGCGTAGCAGCCAAGAAAGAGGGAAATAACAGGATGACGAACCGGATATCCGCATTATCCCTCGCCGTGTTACATGTTAAGGCGATGGCTCAAAACCGCTTTCCGAAACCTGATTTTGAGTCGGGATACCGCTATCCGACGTTTACGTATCACGTACCGGACGAAGTTTCTCTGGCAACGCTCGATGTCGTGCTGCTCATTGTATTGATGGGTATTGTTGCGTGGGCGGTCGTCAGGAAGAAGAGGCGCGCCCCAGTGATATGGGTTTCCGTCATTTCGGTAGCGTACTTCGGTTTTTTCAGGAGCGGTTGCGTATGCAGCATCGGTTCGATACAGAATGTAGCGTTGGCGCTTAGCGATTCGTCATATGCGATGCCGCCGGCAGTATTGCTTTTTTTTGTATTGCCGGTTTTTTTCACGTTGTTGTTCGGCAGGGTTTTCTGTGCGGGCGTCTGTCCGATGGGTGCATTGCAGGAATTGGTGAATGTAAAAAATTTCCGACTGTCGAGACCTGTCGAGGCGACGTTAGGCCTCATCCCGTGGATATACCTTGCCTTTGCCGTACTTTTTGCCGTTACGCGCAGCAGTTTTTTCATCTGTCGTTTCGACCCGTTTGTCGGGATCTTCCGCCTGGGTGGCGACATAGGGATGATTCTGTTCGGTGCGTTCCTGTTCATTGCCGCCGTCTTTACCGGACGTCCGTTTTGCCGCTTCCTATGTCCTTACGGTGCCCTGTTAAGTTTGTTTTCACGTGTTTCCATATGGCGGATAAAGATGACGCCGTCGTGCATCAATTGCGATTTGTGCCTCCACGCTTGCCCGCTTAATGCCATTCGCCCGCCTTATGAGAACAGGGTTAAGGAAAGCCGTATGCATGGTGTAAAACGAATCCTGATATATCTGGTTTTCCTGCCGGCAATAACGGCTGTCGGTGCTTTCGTACTATATCTGATGAGTGATTCGTTCAGCTATGCCAACAAAGACATACGTCTGTACGATTTGGTGGTACAAAGCGAAGCCGCGCCGCAAGACCTGCCGCCTTTAGAGGTGGAGACATTTTATGCGCAGGGAGGTGCTCTCGAAGAGCTGACCGTGCGTACGGGGAAGATCCGCAGCATCTTCCGTCGCTCCGCCGTGTTTGCCGGCGCTTTCATCGGACTGGCGATCGGATGCATGCTCATTGGGTTGTCGCTGAAACGCACTCGCAAGACTTACGAAATTGATGACGCGGCATGTGTCAATTGCGGCAGGTGTTTCGGATATTGTCCTCTGAATCAAGGGAAATGTGGTACTAATCAGGAAATAAAAAAAATAAAATGAAAAAAGCGATTTTAAGGAATGTTGCCGTCGTATCTGCCGTGTTTGTTCTCACCTTTTCCATTATGTTGATAACAAATTATTTTCAAGTAAAGGGCGTCCATCCTCTTCAGGCAGAAGTGATTGAAACCCTGAAACAAATTAACGACGAACATGCAAATAACGTCGAGCTTCAGGAGCAGATCCGCCAACTTGACCTGCTGGCGCGCAAAGCTTACTTCATACGGCTGGATCATTTGATGACTGGCGTTTACATCCTGATAGCTGCACTGGCCGTATTTATCGTGACGCTCCGGCTCTATTATGCGGAAGACAAAACTATTCCCGGCAAGCAGGTCGCACCTGTCGACGAATGGGTGATTAAAACACATTCCCGACGATATATCCATTGGATAACAAGCAGCTTAGTAGTGGCGGCGCTGGTCTTCGTTTTCCTGTCGTCGCCCTACATGAGCATGAACAAGGGAAAATCCGCAAAAGATGACGGCGCTTCCGATTTGGTAACGGACGTCGTGTCCGAACAAATAAGCGAAAATGAAAATTACGATTCCGAATACAGTCGGGCATTCTCCAACACAGACGCCGCATCAGAAAGCGCCTCGGAGACAGGAACATCCGCAGACACGGGAACATCCTCAGAGACGAGAACATCCTCGGAGACGAGCGCTGTTTCTGAAACCTCCGTTTCGGGAATAGAAACCGCGGTCGAGACAACACCGGACACCGCATCAGGAACAGTCTCGGAAATGGCTTCTTCCACGGCTGGAGGCGCTTCCTCCAGTCCGACAACACCAGGGACAACATCAGGAACTGCACCAGAAAGTCCGGCAGGAACCGAAACGTCTAAGGTAACTCACAACGGTTTCCGGGGGAATAATTCCAATGCCATCTCCTCCGCAAGAGGAATCCCTACGCAGTGGGATCTTGAGAGTGGCGAAAACATTGCATGGAAAAGCGATATTCCTAAACATGGCTATAATTCGCCGGTCATCAACGG
>JAIRMH010000178.1 GCA_031258835.1 Tannerella sp. | reverse complement strand
GCCGTCAGGCAGTCGAACACAAAGCCGAAAAATACAACGAATATCAGCCACCGTACATTAATAAACAATCCCGGCATTGATATTAGGGTGGTAAAACTCCATTTTCTTATTCCTTCCATGATGATTTAGTTTATAATTCACGTCAAAGATACAAAATACTTATAATACAAGTGTTATTTACCGATAAAATTGTATTGGTATCGCCAACCAAATTAGATATTATCTTTTTCATTTCTAAAATTTATATATTTGTCACTCGTCTAAAAAACCGCATTTCCAATTCATTTTTGGAATTGGAATAATACGGAATCCCAATGTAAATGACTTTTTGTCCGGGTTGCAAACTGTAACTTGTTCCGGATTCCGGATGATTCCAGTCCGTATAGGAATAACCGGATAGCGGAATTGGTATATTGCTGTTGTTTTTAATATTAATGACAGTATAGGAGTATTCAAGCGAATACGGTAAATATAGATAGCCGATAGTTTCAACAAGATCGACAGGGAATATTCCTTTAAATTCAATATCCAACGACATTTTGTTGAAATCAAATGTATAACTCCCAAAATCTTCTTCATAATACACATATTTCATATAATTTTCCGGTGTTATGATTGTTGTCGACTGTTTTACAATTCCTGTTACTTTAAGAAATCCGGCAGTATCCCAATTGATTGCTCCGTCTGCCAACTGTCCGCTTCCATCCGGATTTAACTGTATGCCGGTAGAATTTACATTCACCCCAAGCTTAATCGCTACATTCAGCAACGTCAACACATTTTGCGCAGTTACGTTCCAGTCAATCGAACTGCTTTGATTACCTGTCCTAAAAGCGTTATTTACCAAGTCGATGAAATTTTGACCGTCCGACGATATTATTTTATCAGTCGTTATTCTTCCCGGCAATATCTCCGTGAATCCGTATAGCGTCACCACGCTTCGTTTGCCTTCGTATTCGCTGTTTACCAATGCTACAAGGAAATGGTAATATCCATCTTCGTCTTCCATGCCTATACTCAAGTTGCTTAGAATAAACCTCCCTGTTGCATTGCTTTTGCTGCATTTTGCGTACAGGTAATATTTTTCACTCGCCTCCGTAAGCGGCTGGCTGTCGTATTTCGGCAACGTCCAGTACGTATATTCCTTTGGCAAACAGGCATTTTTAATTTCCTTTATTCCAATTGTCATGTGTTGCAACACACCCTGTCCCCGGCCATCAAATACGGAGTGCAGCACCTTGTCCGTACCGTATGTGACTTCGTGTTTGATGCGTTGCGGAATGTAGGCATTGCTTTCCGGCACTCTGTCCACAAATTGAAACTGCAAACTTTCATCTCCGGCGAGTAACTGCATGGTTTTCACGCTAATCGGACTTATGCTATTGGTAAAGTTGTCGAGCATGGCAGCCTCAAGCATCTTGGACGTTTCCTGTGCATCGCGGAAACGCCGCTTTGTAAATTGCACGGCGTTCCGGTGCAAATCATCGACAATAACCTCGTTTGTTTCAATCTTACGCAAATCGCTTACAATAGAACCCGCTACAATTTCATTGGAAAGCTCAATCGTCGGGCTGTGCGGATTGTTGATATAATCTTTTATCCCGGTAATCCGTATCGGGATACCGTCCGGTTGGAACTGGCCGTCGCTGAACAGCACATATCCGCCGAGCCTTATTCGCTCGCCGATGTTCTGCCAATCCTTTTTTGCCCAAATGCCGTCCAGTTCTCCGGTGAAAGTGAATTTCTGTTCCTCGTTCTCATACTTGTATTTAACCGCCTCGCGAAACATATCCCACGACGCCCCGCTTTTGGTCGAATCGTCGATAATATACGCATCCGGCAGCGTGATACCAAATACGGCGTATTTTTCTCCCACTTTCGGGCAAAAAACATTATTCGGCATGGTTTGTCCGTCTATTTCCTGCGATTTTAACTTGAACCTTCTTTCACTGTGAACGTAGCCAGTTGCGTTTGTTTCTGTTTGTTCTATTTCAAATTCTTTCCCTGCCAGCATGCCTTCCTGAAAGATAATGGTTATTGTTTCGCCATCAAGCCGTAATTTCGAATAATCCAGATCGTTCGGTATGCTGTTATCAATAAAATCATAGAAATGATTTTCTTCGTCAACGACAACGACTTCGCTTACACTGCCCATCCTAGACGGATATATGTGCGAGCAATCCAAACTGTCTTCCGCCTGCGAGGTCAACGGTTTATCGGAACGCCGGAGCGAAAAACCATATTCATCGGTAACGTACCAACGGGCTTTTGTCGCATCAAATTCCGGCTGGTCGGAAAAATATTGCCCGTCGTAACCGACGGTTTGATTTTTCGGCAATAACAGTTCCGTACTGCCATACTTGCTCGCGTCGATATTCCGCTCGCCGCCCTGTACAAAAAGGATTTCAACGGGCTTTTTATTATCGGTGTTGCTCCGTCCGACGCCGGATTTAAACCCGTTGCCGCGTCCGTACGACAGGGGCAGGGGATTCTCTTTGTTGTGCTCAACCTTGCAGAGATTAATTGTTTTCCCGATGATTTCCCACTCCGTTTCAAACGCCTCCGCTATCTGCGAAAGGGCGTCGCTGCAAAATGCGTGATTGTACGATATGACTTTTTCAACTGCATCGATACAGGTTCCTGCCGTCCAGTTCCCTTGTTCGCGTTGATTCAAATTATCGACAAGCATTTGGAGATGTTCCTTCGGCCTTGCAGTCAAGGAGAATTTCAGTTTGCCTGTAGTTGTATCCCTGAACTTGTATCTTGAAAGCAGGGATTGCGCCGCTTCCATGATGAGCGTATATTCAAAATTCCGCGTACCGTGTTTTGTGAAGTTTTCGGGGCTTTCAAGCGCGTACGTTTCGCCCTCAAATTCACAATAAGCCCCAAGCGGTATTTCGATGTGCTCAGGGAGTGAATAGTAAAGCATCAGGCTGTGCTCGCCTTTTATGGCTCTGTACCGACAACTGTTATCATTTACCGGTAAATCAAGTTCCGTATTATCGAATTTGATTAACATCTTTCAATTATTATAAAAAGTCCACTACGGGACAGTCGTTCTCTTTCCAATTCTTTTTAAGCGCTATCGGTGTGAGCGCCTTAGCCGCCAATCTTGGCAACGGCAAACCCAACAGCCACGGAACGC
>JAIRMH010000239.1 GCA_031258835.1 Tannerella sp. | reverse complement strand
AAATAACGTCGGAATCGCACTTCAGGGCGTTTAACGAACAGCTGGATAAAACAGTCGTATGGAAAGCGGCGACGAAAAGGTTCCTCTTGGGAGATCGTGACGACGGCGTGCCTGATTTTCATACGTATGACGGTTTTTTTATTGAACGCCACAGCGGACTGACTACCTATATCCTGCAGGATGTTTATCCTTATCTTAATTCGGTATTTAAAGCCTCTGCGTGGTATAAAGCAGTTTATGGCGAATAGTGGGGAATGAATGATGGGAAAATCTAAAATATATACGAAAGGAGGCGACAAAGGAATGACTTCTTTGGTCGGCGGTTTTCGCGTGCCGAAAACTAATTTGCGCATAGAGGCTTACGGTACTGTCGACGAACTTAATTCTTTTATCGGATTGTTGATCGCCGAAGTAGAAGATCGAGATATATGCGAGTTGTTGCAGTTTGTTCAGTCGAAACTTTTTACTGTCGGCTCTTATCTGGCTACCGACCCTTCAAAGACGGAATATAAAATCGAAAGTCAAATTACCGACGACAGTATAAAAAAAATAGAAGAAGCGATTGATCGGATAGATGGCCGGTTGCCGAAACTGCAATCGTTTGTTTTACCGGGAGGCTCGCGTTCGGCGGCGCTCGCGCATGTGTGCCGTACCGTATGTCGCCGCTCCGAACGGAATATCTATCATCTGGCGGAAACCGAAACGGTAGAGAATCATGTTCTTGTTTTTATGAATAGACTCTCTGATTTACTGTTTGTTATAGCACGCAGTGAATGTCTATTGAAAAATGGTGAAGAAATTTTTTGGAATAATACTTGTAAGTAGAAAATAAAATTATATTTTTGCGGCGATTTTTATAAAGGAACCGGATTGCCTTCGGGCGATCGTAAATTTTATATGTTATGTATTGGACCTTAGAATTAGCATCAAATTTGGAAGATGCGCCATGGCCTGCGACGAAAGATGAACTGATTGACTATGCGCAGCGTTCCGGCGCCCCTCTGGAAGTTATTGAAAACTTACAGGAAATGGAGGATGAAGGCGAGATTTATGAATGTATGGAAGATATCTGGCCTGACTATCCGAGTAAGGAGGATTTCTTTTTCAATGAAGAAGAATATTGATTGTCGGCAAGCGACAATCCAAGTCAATTTTCGCGACAGTAAAGGCATCCCCGCGCAAGATATTAAAATACAAAGAGTTTGCCCTGAGAGACAGGCGGGATAGCGTGGTAAATTACGCTGTCCCGTCGTTTTTTATGTGGATATACAATTTATATTCTTTTTTTGAGTTATATATATTTAAGGTAAAAAGATTAATATGTCAATTGTTGTATGAGGCGAATCGTTTTGTTGCTTTTCATCATCTCCGGTTGTGTTGATATAGCACAGGCTCAACGTGATGCGCAGTTTAGCCAATACCATATGGCTCTCGGATATTATAATCCGGCGACAGCGGGAACAACAGGGAACCTGGATCTCATCGCTTTATACCGTCTTCAATGGTTAGGATGGGATAATGCCCCCAAAACATTATTTGCGAATGTTTCCATGCCCTACCGGTTTCTCAATAAGGAGCATGGTGTTGGCGTAATGGTTTTCAACGATGTTCAATCGAGCATAAAAAGTATGCTGAACGCCGGTATCCAGTATGCATTTCTTAAGAAAGCAGGCAAAGGGACGTTCCGTGCAGGTTTGCAACTGGGGATGATAAGTTTGTCGGATGACGGCGGGAAAGTTATTTTGCCGGTTGACAGTCTGGGTAATCCCGGCGGCAGCGACGAGGCGATACCTGCGTCGAAGGTCGGGTCTAAATCGTTTGATGCAAACTTTGGCGTCTATTACCATACGGACGACTGGTACGTCGGTTTTGCATCCATGCATCTCTTAGAGCCGGAATTTGATGACGAAAATTTCTCGGATTTTATCGAACGCTCCTATAATTTTGTTGGCGGATACAATATTCGAATGAAGAATACGTTATTAGAATTACAGCCTTCGGTATTTGTGCAAACAAATATTAACATGTATAAGATAAATGTGACGACGAGAGCTGTTTATGCGAAGAAATATAGTGCGGGTTTGTCGTGGCGTGTGGATGAAAATATTGCAAGGAACGGCTGGGGCGATTTAGTAATCATGCTTGGCGCTACATTTGGGAAAATAGAAGGAGGCTATGCATTTGACGCGCCCTTGTCGGGAATGGGTATCAGTAATATGGGAAGCCATGAATTGTTTCTGAAATACAGGATGCAGCTCAACAAACCCAAGACAGGAAAGAGTAAACACAAAAGTGTACGTATATTATAAAGAGATGAAAAAAATAGTTTTGATATCAGTGGCGACCGTCTTGCTTTCGGCATGTGGAAGAAATGCCATGAACACTGGAGGCGAACTTGTCGGCGTCAAATCGGCTTCGTTCAGCGAACCGGCTCCATATGGAATGGTATTAATTAAAAGAGGCGCATTCGAAATGGGGAGGTCCGATTCCGACAGTATCTGGGGGTTTGAAGCAGATACGAAAGGCGTTTCTTTTGAATCATTCTGGATGGATGAAACGGAAATAACCAATGCGAAATATCGTCAGTTCGTTTATTGGGTGCGTGATTCCCTTATCCGAACCCGTCTGGCGGATCCGGAATATGGAGGTAATGATTTGTTTATGATTACCGAAGATCGTTATGGCGATCCTGTTACTCCGCATCTCGACTGGAGCCGTCCTATCCCGTGGAAACGTGCGAACGAAGATGAATTGCGCGCGATTGAGAGCGTATATTTTACGAATCCTGCGACGGGAGAGCGCGGACTTGACCCGAAACAGATGAATTATAAATACGAATGGTATGATTATACGGCAGCAGCGTTGCGCCGTAATAATATGGATCCGGCGCAACGTGTGCGGAATACGGATATAGAGACGAATGTCGACGAAGTAATCATGATATCAAAAGATACGGCATATATTGACGATGAAGGACGCGTAGTGAATGAAACGGTAACACGTCCGCTGGGAAGTTATTTCGATTTTCTTCATACGCGTATCGTTAATATTTATCCCGATGAAACGGCTTGGATAAACGATTTCAAAAACGCCTACAATGAACCTTATCTGAGGATGTATTTCACACATCCGGGATATGATGATTATCCCGCAGTAGGCATCTCGTGGGAACAGGCGACCGCCTTTTCAGTATGGCGTACCGATATTTACAAACGATCATTGGATTTGCCTCCCGGTCAGTTGATTGAACCTTACCGCCTGCCGACCGAAGGGGAATGGGAATATGCGGCGCGGGCAGGAAAAAACGAAAATAAATACCCGTGGGCAACTGACGCACTTAAAGACGATAAAGATTGTTTTATGGCAAATTTTAAACCGGGCGAAGGCGATTATACCGAAGACGGCCATCTTATCACCGCACGTGTGGCCTCGTTTTCTCCAAATGAGTTCGGATTGTATGATATGGCCGGCAATGTGGCTGAGTGGACTTCGACGGTTTTTTATGAATCGGGGCCTAAACAAATGAGCGATATAAATCCGGAACTTCATTATGATGCGGCAAAAGAAGACCCATATGATATGAAAAAGAAAGTAGTACGCGGAGGCTCGTGGAAAGATGTTGCGCGTTTCATCCGTTCTGATATGCGTACGTTTGAGTATCAAAACGAAACGCGTTCGTATATAGGTTTTCGGTGCGTTCGTACGCAGATCGGATTTTCAAATTCGAAAAAAGGGAAGAAAAAATAATAAACATAATAAATTATGGGTAAATATAAAAGATATAAGAACAGTATTGAGATGTTCCTTTCGAGCGAAAGGGGTAAACGCATATTGAATTTCCTGTATAGTTGGGGCGCCGCCATCGTGATTATTGGCGCATTGTTTAAATTGCTGCATATTCCTTATGCCAATCAGATATTGTTCATCGCCATGATCACGGAAGCATGTGTATTTGTTATCTCAGGATTTGAACGTCCGAGTAACGAATATAACTGGGAAGAAGTTTTTCCTGTTCTGAAATCTAAAAATCCGTTGGATCGTCCGGATTTTGCTTCCGGAGGTGTTACTGCGGATGCGGTTATGGCCGGAAGTGCAGGTAATGTCGGAGGTGGTACGGTGATCATCGGCGATTTGTCCGGTCTGGGATCGGGTACGGGCGAGGACACCGGCACAGACGCAGGAATCCGGACGGGTACGGGCAAGGAATCCGGTGCAGGAATAAGAATTGTAGCGGCTATGGGCGGTGGCGCAGGCATGTCGGGAAGCGGAGCAGCGACTTCTGGAAGCGGAACGGCGACTTTTGGAAGCGGAGCAGTACCACAATCATCGCCACAGGATATTGTAAATGCAGGTATGGCGACTATGGGACTTAACATTTCGGAAAAAGATTCGGAAATGCTTGCCGAAAGTATAAAGAAGTTGAATAGCGCCACAGAGCAGATATCGAAGATGGCAGACCTTACGGAAGTAACGCAAACATATATTGATCAGATTGCCTCCGTATCGCAAAATCTTGAGAAGTTTAGCGAGATAACAGGTTCGCTGGGAGAAGTCTCCGATTCGCTTATCCATTCATGTAAAGTTATATCCGGCTCGATCGAAGAAGGTGCGGAAGAAAAGTCAATCGGTTATGTGGAACATATGTCTAAACTTAATGATAATATTTCAGAGATGAATCATTTCTACGAATCGCAACTTGCCGGACTTCGTGTGCAGATGGATACGATAGGGCATATAAATTCCGGATTAAACCGTATACGCGATATGTATGACAGTTCTCTTGTCGACAGTGCCGCCTTCCGTAATGAAAATGAACGTATGGCTCAGCTTTTATTACAGTTGAATCAGGTTTACAGCCGCTTGTTGCAGGCGATGACGGTGAATGTGCCGATGAGCGGTTATCCGCCCCCTCCGGCAGGACAGGCGGGATACCCGCAGCCTCCTTATACTGGAGGTTATCAACCGCAGGGAGGTAATTACAGATAAACGCACCTCTTTGTCTGTAATCTGCCGGATAACAGGCAGTCAATGCTTTTGTTAAATATTCAGGGAATAAAGCTTTTAAGTAAAGAAAAAAAATAAAAATGGCAGGAGTATCAAGTAATCCTAATTCGCCGCGTCAGAAGATGATTAATCTGATGTATCTGGTGTTCATCGCAATGATGGCGCTCAATGTCTCTTCCGAGGTGTTGGACGGGTTTGAATTGGTCGAAAACAGTTTGCGCGTTTCTACAGAAAATTCTACCCGGCGTAACGAACAGGTGAAAGATCATTTGGACAGGGCTTATGAGGCGAATGCCGCTAAAGTAGGCGAATGGTATAATAAAGGGGTAGACGTTAAAAAACAATCCGATGGGTTGTTTGATTATATAAATGAACTGAAACTTCGGATTGTACAGGAAGCTGACGGTGAGGAAGGGAATATAAATGATGTCAGACAGAAAGATAATTTGGAGGCGGCTTCGCGCGTTATGCTGGCGCCTGTCGTAGGCGAAGGTAAAAAACTGAAAGAACGCCTGGCAAGCTATTGCGATAATATGTCCGAACTCGTCGGTGACACGTCGAAAAGAGCGATGTTTAAATCTTTATTGAGTACGGAAGTCCCTAAAAAAGCAGGCATCATTCCCGGTTCGTGGGAGGTGGCGCTGTTTGAAAATATGCCTGTTTCCGCCGCTATCACACTGCTGACAAAGATGCAAAACGATATCCGTTATGTCGAAGGAGAAGTCCTTTCTACATTGATTACAAATGTAGATGTGGATGATTATCGCGTGAATAAAATTGAGGCCTTCGTCATTCCGAAGAGCCAGATCGTTACGAGCGGAATGCCTTATGAGGCGGAATTGGCACTTGCAGCCGTCGATTCAACGAAACAGCCGCAATATTATCTCGGCGAAACGCTTCTTGCCGGAAACCGGATTTCCATACCCACAAGCGGGGTTGGCGACCGTAGTTTGTCCGGTAAGATTGTAGCTGAAGGACAGACATATACCTACAATGCTGAATATTTTGTTACGGAATCGTCGGCAACCATCGCTCCGACAAGGATGAATTTCTTATATACCAGTATTGAGAACGACATAGAAGTGGCCATGGCCGGCGTGCCGAGCGGTTCGGTAAGACCGTCGGTGTCGAGTGGCAGGGTAGATCATAAAGATAAGAATATATGGACAATAACCGGACTGGATGCGGATGTATCGCCGAATGTCACCGTTACGCTGAGGGCAAACGTAAATGGCCGCGATATTATCGAAAGTAAGGGGTTTGTTGTGAGGAAACTGCCTCCCCCGCTGCCGTTCCTCTCGTATAAAGATGCGGATGGGAATGTCCGTAAGTTTACCGGAGGCCCGATAGCCAAACGCTATCTGGTAGAAGCGGCCGGCGTGCAGGCGGCAATCGACGACGGCGTGCTGAATGAACCTCATACCGTTACCGGTTTTACGATGACGATTGTCGACGGCATGGGGAATTATATCCCCGAAGTGTCTAACAGTGGCGAATTTACGCAACGTCAAAAAGATTATATCCGGAATATCGCGCGCGGTAAACGTTTTTATATCGGCCAGGTGAAAGCGCTTGATCCTGCCGGTAAACCTGTCAGTGTGACTTATTCTATGGAAATTATAGTGAATTAATTCAAGAATGAACAATAAATATGATCGAACATGAAACGTTTTTTATATACAAGTTTTATACTTCTTGTTTTTAGTGCTGCCGTTGGCGCGCAAAATCCGGAACAACGTACGCCACGCATAAGCAGAGGTGGCGACCGTCAGAATCGTGGGAGACAGACCGAGAATAATAGGGGTTTGCCCGAATTGACCGTACGTGCGCAAATTATGAACGAACAACTCGCGCAGGACATAGGAAACGCTCGATGGATGCGTGTTATTTACCGCGAGATCGACCTCGTAAAAGAGAAAAATACACCGTTATATTATCCGTTGCAGGAAATTAGCGGGATGAAAAATCTTTTTACGACGATGTTTCAGCTTGTTAGCGATGGGAAGATTGACGTATATAAATATCTTCCCGACTACGAATCGTTTGAGGCGGACAACCTGCTATCGTTCAAAGATATGCTTGATAATTTCAATATATTTTACGAAGAGATGCCTGCCGGCGGAGGTAATCCTGTCCGGTATGTTATCAACGCAAGCGATATCCCGTCGCAGGAAGTAAGGGCGTATATCGTAAAGGAGGCATGGTACTTTGACCAGAATAACTCCGTCTACGATGTAAATACATTGGCGATTTGTCCGATAGCATTTATGATTTCCGACATAGGCGAACAGCGTACGCCCATGTTTTGGGTTAAATATGAAGATCTGCGTCCTTATATAAAAAATAATTATATAATGACGTCCAATATGAATAATGCCAAGACTTTTACGGTCGATGATTATTTTCGTCGCAGGATGTTTGACGGTGAGATCGTAAAAACGGAAAACTTGATGAATCTTGCGTTATTGCAATATTGTCCGACACCGGATTCCATGTTGGCGGAACAGCAGCGTATAGAAAATCAATTGAAAGCGTTCAACGATTCGCTGTGGATACAGCCGGATACAACGGTGGCGCTGAGCAGGAAGGAGGCTAAAAAGGCGGCACGCGCTACACGCGCTTCTGCCAAAAAAAACAGCGGAGTAACTTCTGATGATAATAAAAGCGCGGCAAAGAAGGAAAAAGCGCCCAAACAACAGAAAGAAGAAAAGCCCGCCGCCTCCAAATCAGCCCCAGCACGCAGTATCCGCCGCCGTTGAATTTCTTGACGCTCTTTTGTCCAATCCCCGTTTTGCCTTTTATCTGTAAAAAAAACGTTTTTTCATTTCCAAAAATGTACTGCGCATTATGTTTTTTTAACTAAACTAATGTACACCGTATCAATAATATGCTTATGTTTGCACAATGAACAGTTGAGTGTGATAGACAGTCCATTCTATTTGTATATTATTTTACGATTGTGTACAAGACGTCACTATCACTGTAAAGATGCAATGGAAACAGAAGAATCATACAAAACTGCAAAAAAATGTATTGAGGTTTTTCTGTAATGACAAACGAAATTACTTACTTTATAAATTAGTACAACAATGAAAAAGGCATTATTATTAACAAAGAGTAAAAACCGTATGCACTGTATAGCATATTTGCTGGCAGCAGGTGTGTTGGCGTTCTGCTGTTGCTGTTGTAACAGAGATCACTCGACTTCGACGCCTGAGGAATTGGAAACCGGGGAGTTAGAGATTGAGGAATTAGAACCCGGAGAATTGGATACCTGGAAATTGGCGCATTTGGAAGGTACAAAGTGGAAGTTGGTGGGCATTGTGGATGTAAA
>JAIRMH010000109.1 GCA_031258835.1 Tannerella sp. | reverse complement strand
AGTATAAGCGCCCGTGGAGATGGCCCGGCGGAACTTACTTGTCTGAATGGCATTAATTGTCTTAACGACACCTTGTACGCATTGGAGTGCACAGGGGTAAAAACATATACTGCGGAAGGGGATTTTATCAGAGCGGACAGGCAAGAAATCAACAGTTTGTCTCCATTTAATTTTTGTATGGATGAATCGGGAAATATATACCTGTCGTCAATGGATACTTTTCCGTTGGTAAAATATGACAAGTACATGAACCGGCAGTTTGCTTTTGGCAGTTATCGTGGCGACGAAGAAGAGAAGATGTCCGGCAATGCATATATGCTTCATTTTTTCAACAACAAAATACTCTCGGTGAAATGTGACGAACCAATACTTTCTTTATATGATATTCAAGGGAATATTCTATTGGATAAATATCTCAATTATGATATATTTAAAAGCAGACTGTCTTTCAAAAAAGCAGAGCAGGCGAAGAGCCTGAATAACAAACAGATGAATACATATAAATTATTTAGCGATGTATCATCTTTTGACGACAAAATTTATTTGGTATACGTTGAGCATAATTCGAATAATATTCCATCTTGTAATCATATTGCAGAATTAGTCTATGAAAAGAATGAATTCAGACTTAATAAAATATATCAATTAACAGATCCATGGTATTCTTCGGTATGTTATTTTAATAATAAATTTATTTGTTACAGTACTCAAAAAGAGGAATTTCAAATTTATGAATTATGAAAAAAACGGTCATAAAAATACTTTTGTTATCTATTGTCGTTATCTGTATTTAAGTTAATGAGAACGGGATTAAAAATCGCCCTTATGAATAAAAAAACAGTTTTTATTATAATAATTATCGTCCTGTCGATGTCGTCTTGTACAAACAACAGTCATATAGCGGATTTTGACGGGATAACGATAGACATTGTAAATCCATCAAGAAATTTCATGGGTTTCATAGCCGATTATGATACTATACGGTTGGAAGTGACTGACAACGCATTAATCGACCAAATTGCAAAGATTAGAATTATGAATGGTCGCTTTTATATATTAAGTTCGAATTTCAACACGGCATTCATATTTTCTGAAAATGGAAAATTCATCAACAAGATTTCGGACAGGGGACAGGGGCCGGGAGAGTATATCAGTATAAACAGTTTTGAAATAGATCCTATCCACAATAAGTTATTGATTGGCGACTCATTTTCAAAAAAACTGTTCATCTATGACGAGAACGGCAGGCAGGAACGTGTAATTCAGTTAAGTTTTAATCGCATGGAACTGACGTCGGACGGTGCAGACGGATTTATAAATTTTTTCTCCAGAGACAATAAACAGTTTGAAGAACCGGGAATGCGTGATTATTGCGTACATTTTCTGGACAGGGATGGACAGTTTGTTTCGTCACAGATCCCTGTGGAAATACAGGAGATTGACAGGCTTACAGGACGGACTGTTCATTGCCGCGAAGACAGTTCGATTTTTTATCAACCGATGCTGAGCGATATTATTTATTGCATTAAAAATAAAAAAGTTAAACCCTATTATAAATTATACAATAGATCAGATTATGGGATTCTCTCCGAGAAAGACCGGAAAACGATGACTTATCTCTACGGAAGAAGAAACGATTTCGCTCCCAAACAAAAAAACGGCTATATCGTACCCTGGGGTAATATAATTGATACGGACAGTTATGTTTATACTGCGTTTGAAGGAAGAGATGAAGATGATATTCATTTGTTTTATAATAAAAAAACAAAGAAAAGTATTGTCTTTGATTCTGACAAACTATCCAAAAACGAAAGCATAAGCAACATTTTCCTGAAATATATACATTGTGCAAAAGGAGACGTTTTTTATTCTGCCCCCAGTACTTACAGGATTAATAAGATTTTGCCCGAAATGCCGGAAAGCAAGCTGAAAACGTTTTTGCAAAATACCGAAATAGATGATAATCCCGTAATTATATCATTTTCAATAAAATTTATGGAGGACACTCAATGAACACATCAGGTTTTTGGACGTTTTCGTCGTTATTTTTTTCTATAATAGCCGTAATATTATTTTCTTGTACAGACCGGAAACATCAGACGGATTTTAGCGGAACAACGATTGAGATAGTAAATCCGTCGGACGACTTTATGAGTTTCATAGCCGATTATGACACGATACGATTGGAGGTGACGAATGAGGCGTTAATTGACGAAATAGCAATGATGAAAATAATGAACGGTCGCTTTTTTATATTAAACATAAGTTATAGCAGTGTTTTTATATTTACCGAAAAAGGGAAATTCATCAGTAAAATCTCAGATACGGGACAGGGGCCAAACGAATATATTCACATAACCGGTTTCGAAGTAGATCCTGTCCATAATAAAATATTGATTAGTGACGAATTTTCGAAAAAATTGTTTGTTTATAATGAGGATGGGCAGCAGGAACGGATCATACCATTATATTTTAACCGTGAGCACATCGCATCTGACGGCGCAGATGGATTTATAAATTTTTTCGCTAACGATAATGAACGATATAACGAACCGGAAATGCGGAAAAATTGCGTTCATTTCCTTGATAAGGATTGCCGCTTTGTCTCGGCGCAAATTCCTTTGAAGACAAAAAAAATAACAAGACTTTCAGCCTTGTCTATTGACTGTCATGCCGACGGAACGATTTTTTATCAGCCGACATTGAGCGACACGATTTATTGCATTAAAGACAGGACAGTTCGTCCGTATTACGCATTTCATAATAAATCCGATTACAGGATGCTCTCCCAAAAAGAGCGGAAAAAGATGATGTTGCTCTCTGGAGAACGAAATGATTTTAAAGAGAAACAGAATAGCGGCTATATCGTCTCTTGGGGCAGTGTGATTGATCTGGATAATTATCTTTATACAATATTTGAAAGGACGGAGGAAGTTCACCTGTTTTATGACAAGCGAACAGGGAAGAGCCTTGTCATTGATACGGATAAACTGTCTAAAGATAAAGACATCAGCAATCTTTTCCTGAGAAACATTCATTGTGCGAGGGGGGATGTCTTTTATTCATCTCCCAATTCTTACAGACTAGACAAAGTATTATCCGACAGCCAAACATTATCCGGAATGCCGGATAGCAAATTGAAAGAGTATTTGCAAAATACGAATGTTGACGATAATCCGTTAATCATATCTTTTTCAATAAAAGTCCCGAACAGGTAAATTCATAAAAAAGATTACTCACAAGATTTTATAAAGGCTTCCATGGACGACAAGTCAATCGGTTATGAAGGCATCTCAAAAAAAAAGATTTAACCGGAATCGACATTGCAGTGCGATAATTTATTTTTTTGTATATTTGCATCAAATAAGACAACGATGTGGAAGTTACTCGGGAAAAACACAACGTCTCCCGAATGTCTTCACTGAAAGATAGATTATATTAATTTTAAATCATAAAAAAAATGGCTTGGTTTTTTAAAAGAACAGAAGAAATCTCCGGTACGGAGTTGGAGCAGTTGGTGTTGAAAGCTGCCCGGGAGAGTATGCAACGCATTTGCCGCACCCCTAAAAAGGTACTGTTACTTCCGCCCGACATCACAAGAGCACATTCGGCGGCAGGACGCATCGCCAACATTTTATATCATTTTTTCACGTCAACAGCCGACGTTTTTGTGATGCCGACACTGGGGCAGCACCTCCCGCATACGCCCGAACAAAACCAGTGGATGTTCGGCGATATACCCGAAAGTAAAATATTGAAACATGACTGGATAACGGACGGCAAACGTGTAGGCCGCATACCTGCGGATTATGTAAAGGCTATCACCGGAGGAAAAGCCGATTGGGACATCCCCGTAAACGTCAATCGCCTGCTGTTTGACGAACATTGGGACATCATCATGAATATAGGGCATGTGGTACCGCATGAAGTGCTTGGCTTTGCCAACCACAACAAGAACTATTTTATCGGGTTGGGCGGCAAGGAAATGATTTGCGCCTCGCACATGGCGGCCGCATGTTACGGCATAGAAAACAACCTGGGCAATTTAGTTACTCCCCTGCGACATTGCTACAACAAAGCCGAAGCGGAATTCCTCGGCGCCTTGCCGGACGCCTACATCCAGGTAGTAATGAAATACAACGCCGAGGGAAAACTGGTGCACAGCGGTTTCTATTGCGGCGATGATCTGGATACGTACCTGCTCGCCGCCCGGCAGTCGGAAGAGGAGAATATCACGACGACCCCGCCGTTGAAAAAAGTGGTCGCCGTCATGCAGGGCGATGAATTTTTCAGCACGTGGGTCGCCAACAAAGCGATCTACCGTACCCGTAAGGCAATGGCCGATGGCGGCGAATTAATCATCATCGCTCCGGGGCTGAAGCGTTTCGGCGAACAGGATGAGGTGGACGCTATTATACGCAAATACGGTTACGCAGGAACGCCAAAGGTGATGGAGTTGTGGAAAAACAATTCCGACCTGCAAGATTTGACGCATGCCACTGCTCATTTGATACATGGCTCGTCCGAAGGACGTTTTAAAATCACCTATGCGCCGGGGCGCCTCACGAAAGAAGAAATAGAATCGGTGAACTTCGGCTATCTGGATTATAATGAAGCAATGGAACGCTACCGCCCGGATCAATTGCAAAACGGATTCAACAAGTTAGCCGACGGTGAAGAAATTTATTTCATCAGTACCCCGTCGGCAGGATTATGGACCGCCAAAATCTAAAATTCAGATGTGAAATGGAAGCGGATAGAGGGAAAATCCTGTTGCGCCATCGTCAGAACATATGCGGAATCGGCCAGATAAACATCACGCCCTTCACGGTCAAATGCCAGATATTGCGCTTTACGCTTTTTGAAATTTTCTAAGGCGAGGGTGTCATTACTCTCTATCCAACAGGCTTTATAGAATCCGACCGATTCCCAGCGGCACTGCGCTCCATATTCGTTCAACAGCCGGTATTGTATGACTTCAAACTGCAATTGTCCTACCGTACCTATGATCTTACGTCCGTTAAACTGATTGATAAACAGCTGCGCCACGCCTTCGTCCATCAGTTGATCGACGCCTTTATTAAGTTGCTTCGTTTTCATCGGATCGGTATTCTCAATATATTTGAACATCTCCGGTGAAAAACTTGGAAGCCCTTTGAAATGGAGGTCTTCGCCTTCCGTAAGGCTATCTCCGATCTTAAAATTCCCCATATCGGGCAACCCGACGATATCGCCGGCAAACGCTTCGTCGACAACTTCTTTCTTTTGTGCCATAAAAGCGGTCGGACTGCTGAAACGCATCATCTTGCCGAAACGCACATGCCGATAGTTCACATTGCGCTCGAAACGTCCGGAGCAGATCTTCACAAAAGCGATACAACTGCGATGATTCGGATCCATATTCGCATGTATCTTAAAAACAAATCCGGAAAATCGCTCTTCCTCCGGTTTTACGATGCGCTCCGCTGCCGACACCGGACGCGGCGAAGGTGCGATACGCACAAAACAATTGAGCAACTCGCGTACGCCGAAATTATTTAATGCCGAGCCGAAAAATACAGGCGCCACATTGCCGTTCAAATAAGAATCTTCTTCAAATACGGGATAGACGCCATTGATAAGTTCCACATCCATGCGCAACTTATCAGCAAGAATAGAATCGATATGCGCTTCCAGGTCGGGAGTGTTTATATCTTTTATTTCTATGCTTTCCGTCACCGTCTGTTTACTCGGCATATACATGTCAAGTTTCCGTTCGTAAAGATTATAAACGCCCTTAAACCGTTGTCCCATATCGATTGGCCAACTTAACGGACGTACATTTATCTTCAACTCCGATTCTATCTCATCGAGCAAATCGAAAGGTTCCTTCCCTTCTCGATCCATCTTGTTGACGAACACGATAACCGGCGTCTTGCGCATACGGCATACCTCCATGAGTTTCCGTGTCTGCGCCTCGACACCTTTCGCCGCATCAACGACGATAATAACACTGTCAACGGCAGTCAGGGTACGGAACGTATCTTCGGCAAAATCCTGATGACCGGGAGTATCCAGAATATTTATTTTATAACCTTCATAATCGAAAGCCATTACGGAAGTGGCAACCGATATACCGCGCTGTTTCTCTATCTCCATCCAGTCGGAAGTCGCCGTACGGCGGATTTTGTTTGACTTAACAGCTCCTGCTACATGTATAGCGCCTCCGAATAACAACAATTTTTCCGTCAACGTAGTCTTACCCGCATCCGGATGACTTATAACAGCAAATGTACGACGACGTTTTATTTCTTCCGATAACAACATATTATAAAAATTTTAAAAAACAGTATCACTTTCTTCCCGCATTTTGCCTTACAAAAGGCTCTTTAACTCAGGACTCAATATTTATAAGATTCATATTGCATAAACAATTTTTCAGGCTATCTTCCCATTCCGGCGTTATAACGCCATATGTTTCCCTTATTTTCGTTTTATCAAGCACGCTGTACGTCGGACGTGCAGCCCGCACAGGATATCCGGTCGCCGGAATCGGATTTACCCTGCACGCCATGCCTGTCAACTCAAAAATTTTAACGGCAAAATCATACCATGTACAAAGCCCTTCGTCGCTATAATGATAAATACCCGGGACAAATTTCCCGGACATTACAATCGTCTTGATTGCATCTGCCAGATCGGCAGCATACGTAGGAGCGCCCTGCTGATCGGCGACGACATTGACAGCATCACGCTCTGCCCCCAAACGGAGCATCGTCTTTACAAAATTATTGCCTGTTTCCGAATAAAGCCATGCAGTACGTATAATCACGGCATCATGACATACAGACAACAATGCCTGCTCGCCTGCCAGCTTAGATTTCCCGTATACGGACAACGGATTTTCAGCATCATCTTCACGATATGGACGTGTATTTTCCCCGTCAAATACATAGTCGGTCGACACATGTATCACCTTCGCTCCTGTAGAAGCGGCAACCTCGCCGATATTGCGAACAGCTTCACAGTTCACACGCATACACATATCCGCATCGTCTTCCGCCTTGTCGACAGCCGTATACGCAGCACAATTAATAACCACGCCGATACGACGCGATTCAATAACCGATTCGACAGACGATTTATTCAGAATATCAAGCGTATCAACATCCGCAAAATACATCTTAAAACCGGCAAAACAACCGGATATATTATACAGAGCAGTACCTAACTGCCCTTTCGAGCCGGTAACCAATATGGATTCCATCTTTTCATTTTTAGGCTGCAAATGTACATGAAATTTTTCAATTCCACACAGACGAATAAAAATGTCCGAACAAAACTGTCACATTCGTTCAACGTTGATTGGGTAAAATCATTTCGTTTTGGTTATCTTTGCGCAATGATTTCACATTTAAAACAAAAACCAATGATTATAGCACAACAAAAGAGAAAGGAAAACATTGTCGAATATCTAATTTATATGTGGCAGGTGGAAGACCTTATCCGCGCCTGTCATTTAAATGCGGATGAAATAGAAACCCTCCTTGTCGCGCAATATGACCAGCCGGAAGAGGTGAAGCGGGAGATTCGTCAATGGTATCAGGAACTGATTGATATGATGCGTATCGAGGGGGTAACGAAAAAAGGGCACATCCAAATAAATAAAAATGTAGTTACGGAACTCACCGGTCTGCATCTGAGACTGTTAAAATCTCCGCAAGAAACGGTCTATGGTTCTCTTTATTACAAGACATTACCTGCTATCGTGCAACTGCGCTCCCGATCCGGTGGCGAAGAAATAAGCGAGATCGAGACTTGCCTTACCGCTATTTACGGATATCTGACATTAAAAATGCAGCAAAAAGAAATAAGTGCGGAGACAATGGAGGGCATAAAGCAGATAAGCCATTTACTGGCTTTTCTTTCCGCCCGGTTCCACGAGGAAGAGATGCCGGGAGGGCGCATAGACTAAAAAATAACGACACATGTTCAAACTAATAACAACAGGATATTTCTACGCAGACGGCGGGGCTATGTTCGGCGCAATCCCTAAGGTGACATGGAGACGCAGTTATCCCGTTAACGAACGGAACCTGTGCGTATTGGCCATGCATGCGGGCATTATCAAAACAAACGACGGACATATCGTCGTCGTCGATCCCGGTATCGGACAAGATCGGCTGAAAGATACTCCCGCCATTTATTATCAGTTTCACGATACGACAGATATATGCGCGGCATTGCGGCAGACAGGGATAATACCCGAAGACGTCACGGACGTCATTTTCACTCATCTGCATTTCGACCATTGTGGGGCGGCCGTTCGAAAAAATGCAAACAACGTTCTCGAACCGGTATTCCCTAATGCCGTCCACTGGGTGAGCCGTGCACAATATGAATGTGAACGGAAGCCGCATCCGCTCGAAAAAGAATCTTTTTTGCCCGGAAATACCGAAATACTTGAAAAGGCAGGCCTCTTGCGCCTTATCGAAGCAACGACCGAACCTTTCGACAGCTTACGGATACAATTGTACGACGGACATACGCTTGGCCAGATCGCCGCTTTTGTGAAGATTTACAAACCGCCTTCCGACAGTCCTCACCTCTCATGCACCGTTGATACGCCTTTTTTTAAACAGGCCTGTACATCCGGTTCCGAACAAGCTGCTACGTCCCGAAACACCGCCCCAAATGACGAAGAATTAACCGTCATTTTCCCCGGTGATATAATCCCTCTTGCTTCGCACATCGTACCGGAACGCATCTCCGCTTACGACCTGTACCCTACCCTTTCCTATAACGGGAAAGTCGAAATACTCGAGAAAGCGGCTTCAAATGGAGCTGTTCTCGTATATTACCACGATACTTATACCCCCTGCTCAACGATTAAAAAAGTGGGGTCTTCGTATAAAATCAGCAAAAAAAACGGTTTTTAGAACTTTTTCCTGTACTTTTGCGAATTATCAACATTATTGACGAGTTATCAACACGTCCGGCAAGTTCGCCGAAAAAGTGTCTACTTTTGCATGTGGAAATTGTCGGTGCGCGAAGAAAAAGCAACCCTTTTGTTGATACAACAGTTCATTGGCAATCAAACTATTAACAACTAAATTATTTTTAAAGGATGGGGAAAATTATCGCTTTGGCAAATCAAAAAGGAGGGGTGGGAAAAACCACCACAACGATTAATCTTGCGGCCTCTCTTGCCGCGCTGGAGAAAAAAGTATTGGTTGTAGACGCCGACCCGCAAGCCAATGCTTCGTCCGGCTTCGGCATAAATGTACAATTGCTCAAACACTCAATCTACGAAAGTCTGATAAACGGCGTGGAACCCAGCGTCGCCATCGTGCAGTCGGAGATGAACAACCTTGACATCTTCCCGTCGCACATCGATCTGGTAGGCGCCGAGATAGAGATGCTTAACCTCGACAGACGAGAACATATATTGCGCAATCTGCTCGTCCCATTAAAGGAAAAATATGATTATTTACTGATCGATTGCTCTCCTTCGTTAGGACTTATAACCGTCAATGCGCTCACAGCTTCCGATTCCGTCATCATCCCTTTTCAATGTGAATATTTTGCGCTCGAAGGAATAAGCAAGTTGCTTAATACAATTAAAATCATCAAATCAAAACTTAACCCTTCGCTAGAAATAGAGGGTTTTTTGATTACTATGTACGATCCGCGCCTGCGCGTGGCAAACCAGTATTATGAAGAAATAAAACATTTGTTCCAGGACTTGGTGTTCACGACTGTTATACATCGTAATATCAAATTAGTAGAAGCGGCCGGGTCGGGCAAACCGGCGATTCTCTACGAAGTAGATTCCAAAGGCTCAATAAACCACATGCAACTGGCAAAGGAGTTACTGGAAAAAGACGCGAAAAAGTAAGAGGAAAATAAAACAATCATACGGAAATAAAAGGGAACAAAAATTATATGACAACTAAAAGAAAACCAATAGGACGCGGACTGGAAGCGCTTCTGACAAGCGACGGGCTTAATACAAGCGGCTCTTCTTCGCTTAACGAGATTGAATTGAGTAAGATTGAACCGAATCCGAATCAGCCGCGTACTGTTTTTGAAGAAGAAACACTCGAAGAACTCGCCGTATCCATACGCAATTTCGGCGTGATACAGCCGATAACGCTGAAAGAAACCGACAGCGAAAAATATATTATTATATGTGGCGAACGACGTTACCGCGCTGCAAAGATCGCAGGACTGGATCGTATACCGGCATATATAAAAACCGCCGCCGATGAGAATATCATGGAAATGGCGCTACTCGAAAACATACAACGCGAAGATCTGAGCGCGATAGAAACAGCGCTTGCTTATCAAAAACTGCTCGACGATTCCGGACAGACACAAGAACAACTAAGCGAACGCGTCGGAAAAAAACGTACGACGATCTCCAATTATCTGCGCCTGCTGAAACTGCCTGCCGAAATACAAGTCTGTATAAAAAACAGAACCATTGATATGGGACACGCACGGGCGCTGTTGTCTATCGAAGACCCGGAAATACAACTCGCACTGAACGACCGGATATTGAAAGAAAGCCTGTCGGTACGCAACGTAGAAGAACTTGCACGACACATTAACAGGACAGGAACCTATACCGATAATAAGACAAATAAAACACTCGGAAATAAACTTCCCGAAGAATTCAAGATTTTGAAAGAACATCTCTCCAAATTTTTCGAGACAAAGGTGCAGTTGAGTTATAATGCCAACGGCAAAGGTAAAATAACGATTCCTTTCGATTCCGACGAGAAACTGACGGCGATTATGAGTATGTTAGACCGAATGAAATAGATTATGTGTAAGGGGAAAAACTTAAACTGTATCTGCATCGTATTATCGGTCGTATACCTATTTTTAACAGGTATTACCGGGATAATACATGCGCAGGAAACAATTCCCGAAATAAAAAAAACCGATTCCACAGTTATTTCCAACGATAGCATCGCGACAATAAACGATCTCGATACGATCCGTCGCAGCGACAGCGTATTTTCCGCCAACAGCGACAGCGTATTTTCCGCCGACAGCGACGGTGCATTTTCCGCCGACAGCGACGGTGTATTTTCCGCCAACAGCGACGGCGTATTTTCCGCCGACAGCGACAGCGTATTTTCCGCCAACAGCGACGGTGTATCCGCATATGGCGCTAAGACGCCCCAGCCTCTTTTTTACAACGACGACAGCATGTCCGTCATCCTTTCCGATTCGGCGATTATTGCCATAACAAAAGAAAAAATAGCGGCTAAAGATGCAACGGCCTTCAAGCCGAATCCTAAAACAGCCTATCTTATGGCTGCCATCTTCCCCGGATTCGGACAGATTTACAATCGCCAATACTGGAAATTACCTGTCGTTTACGGAGGCTTCGTCGGGTTCATCTATGCCATCACATGGAACAACAAAAATCTGCAGGATTATAGTAACGCCTATTTTGATATAAAAAGAGATTATGCCGAATATATCAAAGATCCTGCAAGTAGCAATCCAGAAAGCTGGAGCCAGAACTGGAAAGATTTTACCAGTCCTAACCGGGATCCGGCCTCTTATCTGACCGATACAAACTTCCACAACCAGTTGAAGTCCGGTAAAGATTTCTACCGTCGCTACCGGGATTTAAGCATTATATTAAGTGTTGCATTCTATCTCATCTGCATGGCAGATTCATATGTAGACGCACAGATGTATGATTTCGATATTTCCCCCGATTTATCTTTCCGGATAGCGCCGGAGATACTTCCCGCTACGATGCACACCCCCCGAAGTTTCGGATTGAATGTATGTATGACTTTTTAAAACCAGATATTATGGAAATAAGACGGCTCTTAATTTTAATATCATTGATTCTTGTTCCGTTTATCACAACGACAGCGCAACACAATGAAGAGAATGTTATCGATTCCATATCCGGCCTTCAATTGTATGATTCAATAATAGGTTTTTTACCTGAAATCTTTGATGCCGATATGCAAAAACTACTTGAGGGATGGCATGTTAAACATTTCACAAAACCGGAAGAGTTTTGTGAAGATGAAGACCGAAATCCGTATTTTCCCGATTCGGTATACCGATTAAGGTTAAAAAAAATGCCCTGCATCGTACCGATGACTTACAACGATATTGTACGTAAATGTATCGACCGGTATTCGGGGCCTCTGCGTAACATGGTACGTTATACGATGGGGATGGCCGATTTTTATTTCCCTATGATAGAACAAAAACTTGACGCGAACAACCTGCCGCTAGAACTAAAATATCTGGCTGTCGTCGAAAGCGCCCTTAACCCAATAGCCCAGTCGCGCTTAGGCGCCTGTGGAATATGGCAGTTCATGCTGCCGACAGGCAAAATCTACGATCTGGAAATCAACAGCCTTATCGACGAACGCTTCGACCCGGAAAAAGCCACCGATGCGGCCTGCAGATATTTTAAAGAGATGTATGAGTTATATGGTAACTGGCATCTCGTACTGGCTGCTTATAACTGCGGACCGGGAAATGTAAATAAAGCAATACGCCGTTCGGGCGGACAAACCGATTTCTGGACAATATTCCCCTATCTGCCGCGCGAAACACGTCCATACGTCCCGTTGTTTATCGCCGCCGCGTATGTGATGACTTATCATTGCGATCATAACATCTGCCCCATCCGCGCCGAATTTTCCATCGCAACCGACACCGTCATGGTTGAACGAGCGCTTCATTTCGATCAAATAGCCGATATCCTCCAAATGGACAAAGAGGCTATACGTTTTTATAATCCGCAATATAAACGCGAGATCATACCCGGAAATATACGCCCCTCGGTATTACGCCTGCCTGTAGACCGAACTTTTGCATTTTTAAACATGGAAGACAGTCTGTACGTACACCGTATGGACGAGTTACTCGCCCATTGCACCCCGGTAAACGGTGACGAACCGGAAAGCCGCAAGGAAAAAATAATACATACGGTGCAGACAGGGGAAAATGTTTATACGATTGCTAATTTATATGGAGTGACGTCGCAAAACCTGCGGAGATGGAACGGATTAAAAAGTTCACGCGTTGCAAAAGGACGTAAACTGACCGTCTATATTGATAACGGCGGACTTACATTTACCGCCCGTAACACCGCCGAACGGACGACGCCGCAATCAGGGATATCCACCGTTACGGTCGCGAAAACAAATAAAGAGCAGGCCGCAACCGCTTCCAATGGAAACGCTACGGATCATAACGCGGGGAAAAAACAGGACTATATATCATATGAAGTAAAATCAGGCGATTCACTTTATGCTATCGCTAAAAAATATCCCGGAGTATCCGTTAAAAATATACAGGATGCCAACAATTTAAAAAGTGTCAAGTTACGCATCGGCCAAATACTAAAAATTCCCAAAGGATAATAATAAGCATCTAAGTATATGAATGAGAATAATACAAGGGAAAAGAAACTGTTGCAGACAAGAGATGAATTAATGGTTCAGAACGAGTTCGAAGCGCTTATGTGCGAATATTTGAGTTCTAACCATCGTCGCAAAGTCAGACGCATAATAAAAGCATTTAACTTTGCCAAACAAGCTCATGCCGGCGTCAAACGTCGCAACGGAGATCCTTACATTATGCACCCTATTGCCGTCGCCCGCATCGTTTGTGGGGAGATGGGCCTCGGATCGACGTCCATTTGCGCCGCCCTGCTCCATGATGTCGTCGAAGATACGGAATATGAAGTCGAGGACATATCGAACATGTTTAATAAAAAAATTGCACAATTAGTCGATGGACTGACAAAAATATCCGGCGATATTTTCGCGGAAAAAGATTCCAAACAAGCGGAAAATTTCAGGAAATTGCTCCTTACCATGAGTAGCGATATACGCGTGATACTGATAAAAATGGCAGACCGCCTGCACAACATGCGCACGTTAGGCTCGATGCGGACGGATAAACAGTTTAAGATTGCCGGCGAAACCATGTTTATATACGCGCCGTTAGCTCATCGCTTAGGGCTATTTGCCATCAAAACAGAACTCGAAGACCTGAGTTTCAAATACGAACATCCCGAAGACTTCCGAATCATCAACGAAAAACTGACTAATACGGAAGATTCGCGACAACGCCTGTTCGACAACTTCGCCCGGCCCGTACGCCAACGACTGCAAGAACTCGAGTTGACATACGAAATGAAAACCCGCGTAAAATCCGCTTATTCGATATGGAACAAAATGAACGCAAAAGGCGTCCCTTTCGAGGACATATACGACATCTTCGCCATCCGTATTATCTTCCAGCCTACGGGCGATGTTGACGAAAAAAACTTATGCTGGGATATTTACGCTACGATAACGGATATTTACCGTACCCGCCCCGACCGTCTCCGCGACTGGGTGAGCCGACCGAAAGCGAACGGTTATCAAGCCCTTCACCTCACCGTAATGGGGCCGGACGGCCAATGGATTGAGATACAGATCCGCAGTAAACGGATGGACGAGATCGACGAGAAAGGATTTGCCGCCCACTGGAAATATAAGGAAAATAATGTGGATGAAGATACGGAACTCGACAAATGGCTGCAGACAATCACCGAAATACTTGAAAATCCCAATCCTAATACGCTCGATTTCCTCGATACGATAAAGATGAATCTTTTTTCGTCCGAGATCTTCGTCTTCACGCCTAAAGGTGAGTTGAAAACATTGCCGAAAGGAGCTACCGCCCTCGATTTCGCTTACGACCTGCATACGAATATCGGCGACACTTGCATCGGCGCAAAAGTAAATCATCATCTGGCGCCCCTGAGCCACAAACTCGAAAGCGGAGACCAGATTGAAGTGTTGACATCTAAATCCCAACATCCGAATATAGATTGGCTAAATTACGTCACTACGGCAAAAGCCCGCACGAAAATAGAATCCGTACTTCGACGCGAAAGAAAAGAACTGGCTAACGCCGGTAAGAATAAGGTTATGGACGCGTTTAAGAAAGCGATACTCGAACCAACACAATCGTACCTCGATAAACTAACGACATATTTCGGTTTTTCCAAACGTGAAGACTTTTACTATGCCGTCGAAAAGGGAGATGTGGCAATACCGGAAAACATACGAAAATTACTTAAGGAGAAAAATGGAAATGTCCTCCTGAAATATGTGAAGAAAGCATTCGGTGTCGGCAAGAAAACACCGCCTATCATCACACATCCCGGTATGGAACCCGAAAAACCGACATTCGACAAAACAAAACCTTATGAACTCAGGGAAGAATCTTTCGGACGTAATTATGTTGTAGCAAGTTGTTGCAAACCGATTCCGGGCGACGATGTGTTCGGGTTCATTAACGATGACAAAAATGTAATTGTACACAAACGCTCCTGTCCCATAGGCATCCGCCTAAAGAGCAATTTCGGCGAACGGATACTGTCGACCTCCTGGAGCAGCCACACCAGCAGTTCTTTCGAAGCTACATTACAGGTTATCGGCATTGACGGTGTCGGTGTATTGACCGATATTGCCAAAACCATTGCCGGCTTCAATGTTAATATCATTCGCTTAATAGTAGAAACAAAAGACGGGATGTTCGAAGGAAAGATCAATATGATGGTTCATGACGTCGAAGATATCCAGAAGATGTGTATCGCTTTATCCAAAATCAAAAATATACAGTCCGTATCACGCATAGCAGACTAAAATTCTATTTTCTCTCTTGTGCTCGATATTGTATATTACAATGCGTTTTTTTGCCTTATTTTTTTTTCAACTTCATCCAACGCGTCTTCCAAGATCTCGAGCTCCGCCTTTATTTTTTTAAGACACTGGAGAATGAAGGCATGGTTGGCGGCGCTTTCTTTTCCCTTATCATTTTTTAGTCTCTTACGTACGCCCTCCAATGTGAAACCGCAATCACGGATGAGATATTGTATCAGGGCTACGTTATCCACATTTTCTTTCGAATAGAAGCGAACATCGCGTTCATTACGGCGCGGCGAAATAACATCAGGGAACTCCTTTTCCCAATATCGCAGGGTAGATTCCGATTCTCCCAGCAAAAAAGCGACTTCCTTTATCGAATAATACCTTTTAGTAACAGTTACATCTTTCTTCATAATCAATCCATTGTTTGTCCGTTATTTTCGGCCAGTTGCAGCATCCGGTCATATTCTTCGGGCGTCAGATCCTGAAAATAATAATTCGCAGGATTATCATGACGTCCTTTATATATCACTTCATAATGCAGATGCGGCCCTTTTGATTTGCCGGTATTTCCCACAGTTGCAATAACTTCCCCGCGCAAAACTTTCTGACCTGTCCTCACTTTATATTTGTCTATATGTCCGTATAATGTTTTGTAATCATATCCATGATCAATAATAATACAATTGCCGTACCCCTGCTTCCTGGAGGTCTGTATGACCGTACCGTCGCCGGTAGCATATATCTCCGTCCCGATATCGGCCGAGAAATCCATCCCTGTATGAAATCGAGGGATATGATAAAACGGATCAATACGCATTCCATAACCGGAGGCCATACGTTTAAGATCCTTATTGGCAACCGGTTGAATAGCCGGAATACAACGTATTTTGTTCTCCATATCTTTCGCAAGGTCTATTAATTCTTCTAACGAATTGGATTGTATATAAAGCTGTTTTTTAAGGATATCCATCTTCGTCGTCGTCGCTATGACGAGGTCGGAATTAGGTAATCCTTTCAAATATTCGTAACGGTTTGATCCTCCGAATCCCGATCTCCGTATAGACATCGGAATCGAATCGGCTTGAAAAACGGCGCGATACAGATGCTCGTCCCTCAACTGCAGATCCTCCAGCACATCATTAGCCAAGCTAAGCTCATTCAGGAGTATGTCATATTGCGTCTGAAGCAATCTGTTTTCCTTTCTGAGCAACGCCTCCATCGGGGAATCGAAAAAATACATAAACGCAAAAAAAATGCCTGTTCCAAATAACAATCCCCAACTTAAATTCCGCAAAACAATCCGAAAACGTTCCCCGGCAGAAGGATAAATACGCTCGTACTCAAGCATCTTCGGATTATATATGTAATATGCTTTCCGCGACCTGAAAATTCCCATATAATACTATCTTCTTAATTTTTATTCTCCGATTTCGTCGCAAAGTTAATTATTTGCTGTACTTTTGCAAAGTGTTTTCATATAATTACAAACTGTTTTTAAATAATTAACAAATTTTTCAAATTACAAATATGCTTACAGCGAAAGAGATCCGGGAGTCGTTCCTACAGTTTTTTGCATCAAAAAATCATCATATCGTACCATCAGCCCCTATGGTGATAAAAGGAGATCCGACATTGATGTTTACGAATGCCGGCATGAATCAGTTTAAGGATATCATACTCGGCAATACGCCCGTCAAATATCCGCGTATTGTCGATTCGCAGAAATGCCTGCGTGTCAGCGGGAAACATAACGACCTCGAAGAAGTCGGACAGGACGCCTATCATCATACGATGTTCGAGATGTTAGGCAACTGGTCGTTCGGCGATTATTTCAAAAAAGAAGCCATCGAATGGGCGTGGGAATATCTTGTAGATACGCTGCATCTTAATCCCGGACAACTTTATGCAACCGTCTTCGAAGGCAGTCCGGCCGAAAATTTAAAACGCGACGACGAAGCCGCCGGATTTTGGGAGAAATATCTTCCGGCGGATCATATACTTGAAGGAAATAAAAAAGATAACTTCTGGGAAATGGGCGACACCGGCCCGTGCGGTCCGTGTTCGGAGATACATATCGACCTGCGCCCCGAAGAAGAACGCAACACCGTATCGGGCGCCATGCTGGTCAACAAAGATCATCCGCTTGTGATAGAAATATGGAACCTCGTGTTCATGCAATACAACCGCAAGGCCGACGGTTCACTCGATCCGCTCCCAAATAAAGTTATTGATACGGGAATGGGATTCGAACGCCTGTGTATGGCGTTGCAGGGTAAAACGTCAAACTATGACACCGACGTGTTTCAGCCTGTTATACAGGCTATCGCCGATATAACAGGTTCATCATACGGCGAAGACAAACAGAAAGATATTGCCATACGCGTGATTGCAGACCACCTGCGAACTATTGCATTTTCAATTACCGACGGGCAACTGCCGTCAAATGCCAAAGCCGGATACGTAATACGCCGTATTCTGCGTCGCGCCGTTCGTTACGGATACACATTCCTCGGTCGCAAAGAAGCGTTTATGTACAAACTTCTCCCCGTCCTTCTCGATACGATGGGAGCGGCATACCCCGAACTTATCGCCCAACAGGATCTGATAGGCAAGGTGATGAAAGAAGAGGAAGATTCATTCCTGCATACACTCGAAACAGGAATACGCCTGCTCGATAAAAAAATAGAAGAAGCGAAGACCGCAGGACAACCGACGCTGAACGGCGTTGACGCGTTCGTGCTGTATGATACTTACGGTTTCCCGTTAGACCTTACGGAACTCATCCTTCGCGAAAACGGTATGAATGTCGACATAGAAACTTTCAACGAGGAAATGAAGAAACAAAAAGACCGTGCGCGTAACGCAGCAGCGGTCGAAACGGACGACTGGACAATCGTCAGGGAAGGCGACATACGGTTCTTAGGCTATGATTTAGACAAGTGTGAGGCGAGAATACTGCGTTATCGAAAAATTAAACAAAAAAATAAAGAATTATATCAGATCGTATTAGATAGAAGTCCGTTTTATGCCGAGATGGGAGGACAGACAGGAGATACCGGTCAACTGATCTCGACGGAGGGCAAAATAACGGAAATCATTGACACGAAGCGCGAGAATAACCTCCCGGTACATATTGCCAGGGAACTGCCGGAAAATATTACCGACTTATTTACGGCAAAAATAAATTTGGAGATGCGTATCCGTACCGAATGTAATCACTCGGCGACACATCTTCTGCACGAAACTTTGCGCGAAGTTTTAGGCGCACACGTAGAACAGAGAGGCTCGTTCGTTTCACCCGAATTGTTACGCTTCGACTTTTCTCATTTCCAGAAAGTTTCCGATGACGAACTACGCAAAGTAGAAACGATTGTAAACGACAAGATACGTGACAATATCACACTCGAAGAATATCGCCGGATTCCTGTTGCAAAAGCGAGAGAAATGGGCGCCATGGCGTTGTTCGGGGAAAAATACGGAGAAGAAGTGCGCGTCATACAGTTCGGATCCTCCATTGAGTTGTGCGGAGGCACGCATATCCTGTCAACAGGAATGATCGGCTCTATGTATATCGTAAGCGAAAGCTCCATAGCGGCAGGCGTACGCCGTATCGAAGCCGTCACCGCCGACAATGCAAACAAACTGTTCTACCACGCCCAGGATACAATCCGCGAGTTGCGAGCTATGTTCAATAACGCACCGAACTTATCCGTGACGATCAGGAAATACATAGAGGAGAATGTGGAGCTAAAAAAACAGTTAGCCGATTACATGAAAGAAAAAATCACTTCATTGAAAAACACGATCCTGTCGCACGCCATCGACAGGAACGGGGTCAAACTCCTCTCGTTCAAAGGCAACGGTTCTCTCGAAACATTCAAAGACATAGCGTTCCGGATAAAAGGCGAGTTTCACGTAAAAGAAAAAGTTTTCTTTATAGCCGGCGTAGAAGACAACGAGAAATGCGGACTAGTCATCATGCTGAGCGATTCGTTGACAGCCGACGGCCTGAATGCCGCCAAACTGATAAAAGAAGGCGCAAAATATATTCAGGGAGGTGGCGGAGGACAACCACATTTTGCTACCGCCGGAGGCAAAAACAAAGACGGACTAAACCGGGCTATCGACGCAATCCTCGATGCCGCAGGACTTAGCGACACCAACAAATCAGAATAAACAATGATCATCATAACGAAAGATATAGTAGCGGAACTCAGTTCCTATCTGTCGTTGCACAAACACGACAAAGTGTTCGTACTGACCGACACAAACACCTGCGACAAGTGCCTCCCGCTTCTGGAAACGGCCATGACGGACGAAAAACCCTTCTATATCACCATTGAATCGGGAGATACGCAAAAAGATATCAAGCAAGTGTCGATGATATGGGATGTCTTATCAAAAAACGGAGCTTCACGTAACTCGCTGCTTATCAACATCGGTGGAGGAATGGTGACAGACCTTGGAGGATTTGCCGGCGCTACATTCAAACGCGGACTGCATAACCTCAACATCCCCACTACCTTAATGGCTTCCGTAGATGCTGCCACAGGAGGAAAAACAGGCATCAACTTCAATGGGTTAAAAAATGAAATCGGTTCCTTTTACCAACCTGACGGCGTAATAATCGACTGTATATTTTTGAAAACATTAGACCGGGACAACCTCCTCTCCGGATATGCGGAAATGATAAAACACGGCCTTATTAACGACCGGAAATCATTTTACGACGTTCTATCGTTCGATATCGGACAAAAAAATATCGCTGCCGGAAAGTTAAATGATTTAGTCGCCGTATCCGTTGGTATAAAAGAACGGATCGTAACGGAAGACCCGAAAGAAAAGGGAATCCGTAAAGCCCTTAATTTCGGCCATACCATAGGACATGCGCTGGAAAGCCTTTCATTCGAACGGAGTAACCCGATACTTCACGGTCATGCCGTAGCCGCAGGCATCGTAAGCGAGTTATATCTGTCGCATAAAGTGTGTCATATGCCCATCGAAATAATCCGGCAAGTCACAAACTTCATCAAAGAAAATTATCCTGCGTTTATTTACCATTGCAACGACTATGAAACGATCTGCGAGTTCATGACGCACGACAAGAAAAACGAAGGCGGACACCTCTATTTCACGTTATTAGGAGACATCGGCGACATTCGTATAAATCAGGAGATAAAAAAAGAACTCATCTTTGATTCATTCGATTTTTACCGCGAAAATATGTACTAACCCTAATTCGTGGAAAACCATGTGCAGTTTTATTCGCCGAAAGAAATTTTCTTCCGATATTTGCACGATAAAGTTGCATTGTGATGTTGTATCTACAATTGCAGGAAATGCCACCTGGTATGCCGTTTGGGCAATAGATGTGGACAACAACGGTATTCCGGACTACAATCAAGTGAATATTGTATATAACAAAGGTGCCATTCAGGTAACGGTAACAGGCCTCCCGCAGACGCAGGCAGCTTTAAAAGGCTCTACTGTTACAGTTTCCAAGATGGGAGTAAACGTATCGGGTTATGTAATAATAGGCTGGCACACAAGCACTATGCCCATTATAAGTATTCCGTAAACGTTCGGCCAAGTACATCTTGCGTAGTTGATACGGCAGTATTAGTTTTGCCGTCAAAAAGGTATGTCAAAACAAACAAGCACACACAAGTTAAGCGAAACGGAAGGCTTAG
>JAIRMH010000236.1 GCA_031258835.1 Tannerella sp. | reverse complement strand
ATCTTCCGCCCGCCGATTTCGGGAAAATCTTCTGTGGGGAATTTTCGCCAGAAACCGGCGTATTTCGGCTTTTCCTTCTCTTCGTATTTGTAGTGTGTAATGGGCGAAGAGAACGAGATCGCGAAATAGGTGTAGTTCACCCGCGCCCAGCCGTTCGTAATGCGGTAGCCGGTCAGCAGCGTATCGTTTTCGACGCGCATGTTAGCCCACAATGTTTTGCCGTCGTAGTTGTAAATGCCATGAATCAAATCCAGAATGAGTTGCTGTTTTTCACCGGCAGGATATGTGTACCGATGTACGCCAACCCGTTCTGTTGCCGTCAGTTGCGCCTTGATCCGGTAATCGTCCAGCATGACTTCGTAATATCCCGGTTGCACTGTTTCTGTCGCGTGCGAAAATCGAGAACGATAGCCCGTTTCCGGTTGATCCGCCGTTCCCGGATTCAGGTTTGGAGTTCCGATCGCCGGCATGAGCAGAATATCGCCTAAATCGGAATGGCCGGTGCCGCTGAAATGTGTGTGGCTGAATCCGACAATCGTAGGGTCGTCATATTGATAACCGGCGCACTACCGGTATGCGTCTTTTTGATACGTCCCGTCAATGTTGTGCGGAATGGTGTCCGTATCGGGACTCAGTTGTACGGCGCCGTGGGGTACGCACGCGCCAGGGAAGGTATGCCCCATCTGCGTTGTGCCAATCAGCGGGTTCACGTAAGAGACATTGCTTTGCCCATAGAGCTGGGTGCCGCTTAGCAGGGCTAAATAGATAAATACTTTATACTTCATAAGATTGTTTTTTTGTTTTTTCGTGCAAAGTTAATGAATAAGACAAGATTTCCATGTATGTGGAATGAAAAAAGTTAACTGTGCAGATTCAGCCATCAAATGCAACAAAATCACTAATACGCTTAGAGAATTGCTTTTTGCGTGTCTCTGATAGAATGGATTCAGTTCTTTCTTTTGAATATAATGGAAAGGATAGAGATGATTCCGAGACCGAAAGGATAGTAAAGGAAAGGAATGATTGCGGCAGGGTTAATCGACGACAGTCCTGCCGCTATCAGCAATTGGGCACCGTAAGGCAGGATACTTTGTACGGAACAGGAGATGGTATCTATTAAACCGGCTATTCGCTTAGGCTTTAGCCTGAATTTTTCACCGATTTGTTTTGCTAAGGGGCCTGTGATGATTAGCGTGATGGTGTTGTTGGCCGTACATAGATTGGTGAAGGATACCAGACCGGCAATAGCGCCTTCGGCCTGTTTCGGAGAATGGATATTGTTTGTCAATTTAACGATGAGCCAACTTATTCCACCGTTGAATCGTATGATCTCAAACATACCTCCGGCCATAAGCGAGACGATGATGAGTTCCCCCATATCCGTCACAATACCGCCGCTCATGGCTGAACACCATTCCCAGAATGTAAACCCGCCGGTCATTAATCCGATCGCTCCCGACAGAACGATGCCTATACTCAACACCGTGATCACATTGACTCCGCATAATGCCGTAATTAAAACGACGAGATAAGGAAGCGCCTTAAGCCATTCAATGCGTTTTATCTCCGTTATCATCTGATGCGATTCAATGAAGCCGGAAATGATATAAAACGCCAGAACGAGAATGGCGACAGGCATTACCAACTTAAAATTCGCCTTGAATTTATCTTTCATTTCAACGTGTTGAGTCCGTGTGGCAACAATTGTAGTGTCTGAGATAAAAGAAAGATTATCGCCAAACATGGAACCGCCCACGATAACGCCTACCAGCATGGGTAAGCTAAGACCCGTCCGCATGGATATTCCTACGGCGATAGGGGCAAGCGCTGCGATCGTGCCGCAAGACGTCCCCATAGAAATGGAGATGAAACATGCAGCAATGAAAATACTTGCGATAACTATTTTTCCCGGTAGCAGGTATAAAATCATATTGACGGTAGCATCTGCGGCTCCCATAGCACGTGCGACACCGGAGAATGCTCCGGCGAGGATAAAGATCACAATCATGAGCATGATCGTATGGTTGGCCGAGCCGCGGCAGAATATCTCTATGCGTTGCATAATACTTCTTCCCTTCGATGACAGTACCGCAACAGCCGAAGCGACGAGGAATGCTACGGATACGGGCATATGGCTTAAATCTCCGGTAAAGATAAATGTAAGGATATAAAGCAAAAAGAAAACTCCCAGAGGGAATAATGCTTTGCCGGAAGGGCGCGGACTGAGATCATTATCGTAATTCATATGGCTTTTGTATATTAATATATGTATATAATCAACAGTTATCAAGGACAAAAGTATATGATAAAAATGATTTTTCGGTACAAGTAAGTAAAAAATATGCAGATGCTCTGTCGGTTTATGATCCGACAACAGGCATAATCCTTATTGTTAAATTGTTTGATGCTTACGTTAACAGCCGTGCCAAGTTGGATTAAGAGCAAATAAAAACAAAATGGGAGCAAAATCTTTGTCAAGTCTTACAGTTTGTCGGAGACTTCTTTCAGTAAGGTTTTCGCATGAGGAATCGTGTCACCGTTTTCGCTGTAGATTCCGATAATGTAAGCGCCTTTCCGGATAACGGGGATTTCACCGTTATACCGGTCTTTGATGAGGAGTTCGCTTTCTTTGACGAGGTCAAGCGACTGGCCGGTAAAGGTGAGATATGCGGTCAGTATCTTTTTGGCTTTATCATCCGATTGGGCGTCTACAACGAATAGTTGGAACGTTTTGCCGTCGCTTTCGTACTTTGCCGTATAGACGGATTTAAGAAATGCATGTCCGATGTAGCTCGATGTGATATATGCGTCGGAATGGGGTTGTTTGTCTTTTTGCGGAAAGATCTTCAGGAGGGCGGGATATCCGGCTTGCGGATCTATTTTCGCCGCCATACTGCGGGCTATGTCAGGTAAAATCCGCTTCACGTCCGTGTCGCTGCTGTGACTTGACATCTTGACATAGATATTTCCGGCAAAAAAGAACAGGTTTTCATCGTCTCCCTGTGCTTCGCCGCCAATGCCTGACAGGTAGGGCAGTTCCGTAGAGCGTTCCGAAGCGTACATGCCGAAAGCGTCTTCAGGTGTGGCGTGGCGGTAGGCTTGGAGGGTGATGTAATCATTGCCTTTTTTATAGTCAACGGACGTCATCTCCCTGAAATTGTTTTCGATAAACAAAGGCGCCGCCCCATTGATACGGTCGAAGAGGTTGTCCGGATTAAAAACCTCCACTTCTTCCGACAGTTCCCATCCTGCCACAGCAGGCAACCATGATTTCAACTCTTCCGGCGTTTGTGCCGGAAGAAGTGGAAACGAAAACAAAGATAAAGCTATGATCGAATACTTAAAATATCTCATGAATAAAAATTTAGGTGATTGATTCAAGTTAAAAGTACGTCCGGCGTTTGCAGGATAGGGGTGACAGCGGCGATTTTTGCTGCTACGTCGAAGCCTGAACTGCATTTCACTTTGCAATTACCGGCGCATGAACGGCAAAGGTTTTTCGCGTCGGGCAAATTAAGTTCTAAGAGGGTTTCCTTAGAGAGGTTGGCATGTTTATAGCCATAAGCATACATGTAAGCGCGCATCAGTTCAGGGATGGGCAGGTGTTCGGCACATTCCCCGGCACATTTCCCGCAACGCTGGCAGAAGAGCATCTCTTTGTCGCATAACATGGCCAGATAATCTTTTTCCTTGTCGGACAAGGCCGGATTGTTGACGGCGGCAAGACATTCGTCCAACTCGTCGAAATTGCTGAATCCGGGAATGATCGTCGCAATATTTTCATTTTTCCATACCCATTTCAAGCAGGCCTGCGCATTGATTTTCTTTTTTCCTTCAGCGTCTTCTACGGCGCCGGTCATGGTCTTCATAGCGATAAAACCTACGCCGGCTTCTACGCCGCGTGCAATGGCCTCATCGGTTTCCTTGAGGTTTTTGAGTTTAAAGTTATAACT
>JAIRMH010000051.1 GCA_031258835.1 Tannerella sp. | reverse complement strand
AACGGATGTCTTTTGCCCAAACAGTATCAATTAGAATATTTAATGCGTTTTTAATATAATGTTTAATTTAAAATTTAGGAAAAATGAAACTAAGAGAGATTTTATTGAGTAAGAAAGCTATATAATAAAAAGATGTTCCGCCCCAAATTAATCGTATTTTTTATTTTGATATTGAATTGTTTGACAAACCATGCACAGGTTACCGAGATCAAACTATCGCAGGACAATAAGGAAATGCACAGTATGTTTCTTTCCGATCTGATTCAATCAATTGAGTATATACCGCTTGAGACCTCGGATGAGTGTCTGATTGGCGATATTTACGAACTCTCGTCATACATTTCGGATAATTACATTCTTGTCTATAGCAGCCGTTCAGCACAGTTGTTGCTTTTCGACCGAAAAGGAAAATTTGTCGCCCAAATCGGTCATAAAGGAGAAATGCTCAGTGAATACTTGGAACATTCCGTTAGGAGTGCTTTTATTGATGAATACAACAACCAAATTGTAATACATATACAATATCCGAGCCGATTAAATTATTATGATTTAAAGGGCAAGTTCTTACGTTCCGAGCCTGTTAAACCTGAAGCTATTATTTTCGATTTTACCGACGAACACGTTTATGTCACCTATTCAAATAATGAGGGTAAACCGCCTTATATGTACGAATTAATGGATCGTCAGTTTAACGTACTAAAACAACAAGTCAAGTCTATTCCTTTCACGATAAAGGATAAAATCGGCGTTCAGATAATTTTCCCCTTTGCGCGTTATATGTATGATGGACACTGGCATTTCAGGGAAACAACACTGAACGATACGCTATACAAGGTCGGCGATGATTTTGTTTTCACTCCAAAATATGTGATTAACACCGGCAAATATCACGCATCGGCTTCAAAAAGGGCAAATGTTGAAGGTACTCCCGAAGCGTTTTTCAGACTCATACACAGCTGTATCATGGTTAGATATATGTTTGAAACAAGGGATTACCTCTCTATATGTTACAAATATGATAATCGTCCGTACTATTGTTATTATGACAAATCGCAAAAAAAAGTCTTTCATATTCCTTCTGATAATGGAATTATTAATGATTACGATGGCGGAATAGATTTTTGGCCTCAATGGCAAGACAATAAATTCCTGTACGCGTTTTACGAGGCTCATCATTTCGAGGGGGAACACTCCAAACTGCAATCGGATGCGAATCCGGATTCGCTGAAGGGCGGTTCAAATGCTATCGAAACATATAAAAACCTTCTCGAAAAAATCAATGCGGACAGTAATCCCGTATTAATCGTTGTCACAATAAAATGAATCGGGAGAGTTCATTTTCGATACAATCTTTACAGCGCATCGTCCGTTATCTGATGCTGCACTGCTTGATAATCCGGCTATGGCAAAAGAAATTGGAAAAAACGGACGGGAAATATTGGAACTTTATAATACCTGCTTTTTGACATGAAACTGAAATGACTTTATTTACTGCGCTTGTATACGTCGATTTGTTTCCTTGTATACTGATTGTTACCGTTCATTTCCCGTTTGTGCCGAACGAAATGGAGAGGCGCCGTTTTCTCCAGCAAAAAGAGTATTTCATCGAGCGATTCGTCTTCGAAAGTGGCGCGGTAAACGTCGGACTCTATTTCGGGATTCTTAATCTGTATATCTACATTAAAAGTACGCGCCAAACGCTTAAAGACATACGAAAGCGGATCGTCGCGAAAAATCATTAATCCGTCTTTCCATGCGCACCATTTATACGTATCCGTCGCTGTCATTTCACTTCTTCCTGTCCGGTCATTGTAAGAAACACGTTCGCCGGCTTTCATTGTGACAGGCGTTGCATGATTAAATGCAACATCTATCGTTCCACTTACCATCGTTACGCAGACGACGGAATCCATTGGATAGGCTTCGATATTAAAAATAGTTCCGGTAGCCGTCAGGTACAATTGTTCCGTTTGCACGATAAAAGGGTTTTTTTTGTCTGATTGCACTTCGAAATAACCTTCGCCGTAAAGTTGCACATTGCGACTTCCTTTCCTGAATTTGAGCGGATATTTCAGAGAACTGCCGCCATTGAGCCACACTTTTGACCCGTCCGGCAGATTGATCTGTGAAATCATTCCGCACGGCGCCGTTAATTCCTGACACACTTCGTCCCCCCGTTCGTCTGCATCCGACTTCCCGATAGCCGCATATACAGAAAAAATTATCAGCGGGAGCACAAGTATGGCTGCCGCACGCTGAAAATACGTTATGAAACGACGGAAAGGTTGCGCCTTCTCTATTTGTTTAAAAACTTTTCGTTCGGCGTTCGACACGTCAATCTCAACCGGTTCGAACACCGGTTTCTTCGTTAGAAACTCTTCGATGAGCTGTTCTTTTTGTTCGTCATTCTCCATTTCTGCTTTTTCTATTTAAAAAGACGTATATACATTGTCTTACCACATTTCAATAACATTTATTAAGATTGCTACATTACGTCAAAAATTCCTTCATATATTTTTTCAGCAAATCGATAGCTTTTGCAATCCTAACTTCCACGGTACGTTCCGAAACTTGCAACCGTTCTGCTATTTCGCGGTATTTCAATCCGTCGAAACGGTTCATTTCGAATGCTTCACGACAGAGTGGGGGTATTTTGTCGAGCGCTGTCTGCAAATGCCGTTGCAGGTCGGAATAAAGAATATAGTTTTCCGTATCCATCTCGTCGGCGATACGGGTGGCCTGTACGTACAATTCGTGTTCGTGCACGACGTCCCGGTGACGCAACTCGTCCAGGCAGGCGTTGCGAACAGCCCTGAGGAGGTATGATTTAAGCGATGTCTCAATGACGATTGTCCGCCGATCGTTCCACAGTTTTAAAAAGACGGACTGAACGACGTCTTCACATGCCTCTTTGTCGCCGGGAAGAAAATTCCCGCCAAAGAGTACAAGGTCTTTGTAACAGGCTCTGAACAATAAGGAAAAAGCCTCCTTATTACCTTCGTTTAGGCCGTCAATCAAGTCGCGCTCGTCAAACATATGAGACGCTCTTTCGATTAGTTATAAATAATTTCAAGAACAGTCTGACCTACGGCTTTTAATACATTTTTATCAATGTTATCCATCGTATCGTTTTGCGTATGCCAATGCACACCGAATCCATGCGACGCATCAGGTTTCAGGTTAATAATATCAATACAGGGAATATTACGACCGGAAATAACATATTGATGATCGTCCGTCACACCGCCGCCTTTCGCATTGATAAAATATTTGCCATATCCCAGATTCCTGGCTGCACTCCAAACCTGTTCCACGACAGGAGCCGCATGATACATTGAAACAGCTTCCTTATAAAAAGTAGCATCTTTATGTCCTACCATATCCAACAAGATGCCGAAATCCGCCTTATAGCCGGGAACATGAGGATTTTTAGACCAGAACTGCGAGCCCAGACACCATGTGTCACTTTTATATTCGTCGACAAACTCAGGCGTCCCATAATCTTCGGCATCAAAAAACAGGATATCAATGCCCGTATGAATGTTATTTAAACCTATCTGACGGGCAATCTCCAACAAAACGCCAATGCCGCTGGCGCCATCGTCGGCGCCGTCAACAGGTTTATGATGATTCGTTTTATCCGCATCCTGATCCGAATAAGGTCGCGAATCCCAATGGGCAAATAAAAGAATGCGTTTTTTACTGTCCGGGTTAAACGTTCCTATTATATTTTTTGCCTGCAATTTGTCTCCATTATAGGCGGTAAGAACAGCTTCCTGAACATATACTTTCGCGCCATGACGCTCAAGTTCGGTTGCCAGATAACCGGCACATGCCTTGTGCGCCTGCGTATTAGGGACACGCGGCCCAAACGCAACCTGCTTCGCCACATAATAATATGCGCTATCCGCATCAAACGACGGCGCTGTCGTCGAACTGCTCACATTCGTGTTGCTCACGGCGCCAACAACATCTCCTCTTTTTGTAGCGTTCTTCTGACTACAACACAAAAAAAACAAACTGCCTAAAAACAAACAAACAAACTTATCCATATCATAAATCAATAAAAGTTTCAACCACTAACCACTAACCACTAACCACTAACCACTAACAACTAACCACTAACCACTAACCTCCATCACTCTCAGCAAGTTCCCTCCCCAAATCTTCGCAATACTCTCATCATCAAATCCTTCCATGATCAAACGCATCGTTATTTGGATAAGTTCATTTGCGGAACGGCAACCTGTCAGTTCGCCACCACCGTCAAAATCCGAACCGATCCCGACATGGTCAATTCCCGCTATGTCGACAACATGACAAATATGCCGGATTACATCGCTCAACGACGCCTTCTCCGCATCTTCATTGATAAACGCTTTATACAGGCATATCTGCACAACGCCTCCTTGAGACACCACGGCACGAATCCGGTCATCATCAAGATTCCGGTGATGATTACATAATGCCCGTGATGAAGAATGAGAAGCGATAACAGGCTTCACGCTATATTTCAGGACATCGTCGATTGTTTTGTCGGATGCATGCGACACATCAATCATCATTCCCAAGCGGTTCATTTCAGCCACAACATCCCGTCCGAAAGGGCTCAAGCCGCCCCACTCTCCGTTTCCGGCAGCCGAATCACAAATATCATTATCACCATTATGGCATAATGTCATATATAAAACGCCTGTATCTTTAAACTGCTCTATTTTACGGAGATCTTTTCCGATAGCGTATCCATTTTCAACGCCTAACAGGACAACCTTTTTCCCTTCACGCTTGAGACGCCACGCCTCATTAGGAGTATGCGCTATACCCATACGGTCCGAATGAAGCGCAACCTGTTCTATCACTTTCGACAAGCGCTCCTGCGCATATTCGTATGCTTTCTGCAAAGACGCGTCATCGCGTGCGCCCTGCGGAACATAAGCAACCATGAACACCGCATCCAAACGCCCTTCCTCCATCAACGGAAGATTTACTTTTCCCCCTTCCTTACGTCCCAAATCAAACGTTTTAGAAATCATCGGCGTGTCGGTATGGGAATCGATCGTCAGTATATGTCGATGCAAACGTTTCGCTTTAGCAAATATTTTCGCCTGCCCTACATGATAACGAAATAAATTCAACATCGTTTCATTGCCGGAGACCGCCATGGATTCCGGATGCCACTGAACGCCAAATATCGGATATTCCGGATGTTCGATTGCTTCAATCAATCCATCCGGCGATGTCGCCGTAATAATAAATTCCGGTGCGACATCTTTTAGAGCCTGATGATGAAATGAATTGACAGGAACAGCCTGTTCATTCAAATTTCCCAATGCGGTTTTTAATTTTGAAGGGACATCTGCCGGAATAACCATATGAGTCGCCACATTGCGGGCTTCCTCCTGACGATGCCTTAACATTTTCGCATTTTTGACGCTATGCTCCGGCACATGCGTGAATATCTCCTCCCGTCCATCTTGTCTTAATGCCTCCAGCGTCTTCACATAATGCGCCGGCTCATGTATTTTCGACTCACCGTGCGCCGATACTTCCCTGTAAAACTGAGCGTAAATATCCTGATAAAGCGTTCCGCCAAATGCTACATTTATAACCTGATGGCCGCGACAAATGCCGAATACAGGCAATTGACGGTTAAAAGCAAGCCTTAACAACAGGAAGTCGTATTCATCACGATACGGGTCTGCATCTTCCGCTTCAGGTATCGGTTTTTCCCCAAAATATGCCGCATCCATATCGCCGCCTCCCGAAAGGATAAGCCCATCAAGCGTATCCGCAATGGTGGCCAAAGCATGTATATCCGTCGTAACAGGCAACAATACCGGCGCACCTCCCGCCATTATAACAGCATGGAAATAAGGTTCTTTGATACATGACACATCTTCCTTACGGTTAGAGGAAATACCGATTACCGGCCGGCGATATAAAATGTCCGACGTATTTTCATCAACTTTCCGACACAAAAAATTCAACAATGAAGACATTACGCATCAATATTTGCATAAGTAGCATTTTCTTCGATAAACTCACGACGAGGCGCGACTTCTTCTCCCATAAGCATGGCAAAAGTAGTATCGGCTTCAACCGCATTGTCAATTGTTATCTGTTTTAATGTTCGGTTTTCCGGGTTCATGGTTGTATCCCACAACTGGTGGTCGTTCATTTCGCCCAAACCTTTATATCGTTGCGTATGTACCTGGCTCTCGTTTCCTCCTGCATAAGTATTGATAAATCGCTGGCGTTGCAGTTCCGTCCAGCAATATTCTTCAACCTTTCCTTTCTTACACAAATACAATGGCGGTGTCGCGAGGTAGACATACCCCTTCTCTATCAACCCGCGCATACGACGGAAAAAGAAGGTCAGAATCAACGTGGCAATATGGCTCCCGTCCACATCGGCATCGGTCATAATAATTACTTTATGATAGCGCAGTTTCGAAAGATTCAAATCTTTCGGGTCTTCTTCCGTCCCTATCGTAACGCCCATTGCCCGATAGATGTTCTGAATCTCTTCACTCTCGAACACTTTGTGCTCCATCGCTTTTTCCACATTCAGAATCTTTCCGCGCAACGGCAAGATAGCCTGAAAATTACGGTCCCGACCTTGTTTTGCCGTACCTCCTGCAGAATCTCCCTCAACGAGAAACAACTCACATTCCGCTGCATCTTTCGACGAGCAATCGGCCAGTTTCCCCGGCAGTCCTCCTCCTGTAAGCGGTGATTTGCGCTGTACCATTTCACGTGCCTTACGCGCCGCCTGACGTGCGGTAGCCGCAAGAATCACCTTGTCGACAATCGTTTTTGCCTCTTTGGGGTGCTCCTCCAGATAATATCCGAGAGCCTCTCCCACTGCCATATCGACAGCGCCCATCACTTCGTTGTTTCCAAGTTTCGTTTTCGTCTGCCCTTCAAACTGTGGTTCCGCAACTTTTATTGAAATAATGGCTGTAAGACCTTCCCTAAAATCGTCGCCCTGAATTTCAACTTTAGCTTTTTCAAGCAGCTTCGAATCTTCGGCATATTTTTTCAGCGTACGGGTCAAGCCGCGACGGAACCCGGAAAGATGCGTACCACCTTCGATCGTATTAATATCATTCACATATGAAAAAACGCTCTCATTATATGATGTGTTATATGTCATCGCCACTTCAACAGGGATCCCCTGCTTTTCCGTAACGATATGTATAACATCGTTAATAAGAGCCTCCTTCGCCCTGTCTACATAACGGACAAACTCTTTCAATCCCTCTTGAGAATGAAAGACTTCCTTCTTGTAGTCGCCATCCTCATGAACAAGGCGTTTGTCCGTCAATGTCAGATAAATGCCCGCATTGAGAAAAGCAAGTTCACGCATACGGTTCGCCAGGATTTCGTATTTATATTCCGTAACGGTAAAAATAGAAGCATCCGGTATAAACGTTATAGTAGTTCCGGTCGTATTGCTTGTCCCGGTCTCCTTTATATCGCCCAACGCTTTACCGACAGAAAATTCCTGTACGTAAACCTTTCCGTTACGGCGAACTTCGGCTTTCAGATACGTTGACAAGGCATTCACACATGACACGCCGACACCGTGTAATCCACCCGAAACTTTATACGTTCCTTTATCAAATTTACCTCCGGCATGAAGCACCGTCAATACCACTTCCAGCGCCGATTTACCTTCTTTTTCGTGATAATCGACCGGAATACCACGCCCATCGTCCGTAACACATATTGAATTGTCCTCATTTATAACCACTTCGATATTTTTGCAATAACCGGCCAAAGCTTCGTCTATAGAATTATCAACAACCTCATAAACCAAATGATGAAGCCCTTTTTCGCTCGTATCACCAATATACATTGCCGGACGTTTCCGCACGGCCTCCAAACCTTCAAGCACCTGAATATTCTTCGATGAATACTCATTACTTGCCTCTTTCATTTCTTCTTCGCTCATAAATTCTTTATATTATTAATTCGGTTTTCTAAAAAAGCTAACAAATATACTCCTTTTTTTCGAATACAAAAAAAATGGGAAGGTTAAATTTGCCAAATTGTCGAAAATAAAAAAAAGGCAACCTTTGACAGTTACCTCCAACCCTTTCTCTATCACTCTGCAATAGTCTAAGCCGATTACTCTCTCAAAGTAACCATCGGGAAATCGAACCCTAAATTCCATCTCCCATATCTATTCCTCCCCAAAGTAGCCCGTAGGGGAATCGAACCCCTCTTTTGAGAATGAGAATCTCACGTCCTAGCCGATAGACGAACAGGCCATAAGTAGAAAAAAGCCAAACTGCAGACAGTCCAGCTTTGATGTATTTCGACAAGAACCGCCATCAAACGCTCATCGCATTAACACGCCTGGCAATTTTCGATTTCAGGTTTCCTGCTTTATTCTTATGTATAACATTCCGCTTTGCCAACTTGTCGAGCATTGAGCATACTTTCGGAAATAATTCTTTTACTTCATTCTTATCTTCCGAAATACGAATTTTCTTCAAAGCATTACGCATAGTCTTCGCTGCATACCTGTTAGACAAAGTACGAATTTTCGTTTGACGAACTCTTTTTACTGACGATTTGTGATTAGCCATCTTTTATCTATTCCTTCAATTATTTACTTTCAACTATTCTTCTTTTGTAGCCCGTAGGGGAATCGAACCCCTCTTTCAAGAATGAAAATCTTGCGTCCTAGCCGATAGACGAACAGGCCAACTGTCACACAGGCAACATCTTTTTAAATATTCAATAATGCCTTTTGTCATTTTGCGACCGCAAAGGTACTGTTTTTAATTTATTCTCCAAATTTTTTTTGCCGTTTTTTTTCAAACGCCCATTGTTTTTAAAAATAATGCAATACATTTGCACGCAAAAGCGCTGATAATGTTACACAAAACCAAAGGAATCGTATTACATACCCTTCCATACAACGACACATACATTATTATAAATATGTATACGAAAGATTTCGGACGCGTCTCTTATATGACACCGAGCGTTCGCGGAAAAAGGGCGAAGGTTGCACGCGCCCTGCTATTACCGCTGTCCATACTCGACATGGAAGTTGAACACCTCAATAACAAGGATATACAACGCATAAAGGAGGCGAAATCCGACTATCCTTTTACGCAATTACACTGTCATCCCGTAAAAAATGCGATTGCTCTGTTTCTTTCGGAGATTCTCTACCGTACCATACAGGAACGGGAATTTAACCCGTCGCTGTTCGATTATCTGTGCCGTTCCATAAAATGGCTCGAAATAGCAGATGCCGGAATTGCAAATTTCCATCTTACGTTCCTGTTCCAACTGTCATTCTATCTGGGTATCCGCCCCGACGGGAAGTCCTACAAAACCGGCTGTTTCTTCGATTTATTGAACGGCATTTTCACCGATCACATGCCGGAGCATAACCATTACTTGAACCAGGAAGAAAGCGTCGTATTCGAACGTCTCCTGCGGATAAATTACGAAAATATGGCCATTTATTCGTTTACCGGACAGGAACGCACAAATATAATCCGTCATATCATACAATACTTCCGACTGCACTTGTCCGATTTCCCCGAAATAAAATCCTTTGCCGTAATGCAAAGTTTATTTAGCGATTAGTCGGCGATTTCTACTATACATTAATATATAATGTTTTTTTCCTGATATCTTCCAAATCATAAAAAAATGAGATTCGATGAAACAATACCCCACTTTTGGGGTATTACGAAGATAAAACCGATTGTACCTTTGCAAAATATTTGATCTATTAAAACATTACGATTCATGAAAAAAATAACAGTCATATTTTCTCTTTCCGTTTTAACAATATCCATTCATGCACAGACCGATGTAAGTTCATTAATCGCCGAGGCGACGGGAAACAAGACGCTATTATATTGGTGCCTGGGGATCATATGCATAGTTGCCCTTTTGTCGATTTACGGATTTTTTTACTATCGCCATCATTCACATATTCTGCAAATCAAACAATCAAAGAAAGAGAAACAGTTGATCGCAATGCAATCATTACTGGAGGGCGAAACTTCCGAACGTTCGCGAATTGCACGCGATCTGCACGATGGGTTAGGAGGCTTACTTTCCATTATTAAATTAAATTTAAACGATAAAGGCAATCTCAACTCTCCGGCGCCGACACCGGCATCAACACCGGCATCGGCATCAACATCAACATCAACATCAACACCGGCATCAACATCAACACCGGCATCGACGTCGGCACCGGCATCGACGTCGACGTCGACATCGGAAAACTCAGGGACAAACCGTTATGACGATACGATAAAAATGGTAGACCAGGCCATCGGCGAATTGCGCCGCATTGCGCATCATATGATGCCGGAATCATTGTTGCGCTATGGATTGAAAATATCCGTCGAAGATTTTTGCCATACGATCCCATATGCTCATTTTCAGTATTATGGTTCCGAAGAACGGTTAAATCGGCAGTTGGAATCGATGTTGTACCGTTGCACTTTCGAACTGGTAAACAATGCCGTGAAATACGCAGCTGCAACCGATATACACGTACAGCTGATAATCGACAACGGACTGGCGTCACTTACGGTACATGACAATGGCGTCGGATTCGATCCTCTCAAAGATACGATCGGGGCGGGATTAAAAATCATCCGAAACATCGTATCGGCATTCAACGGTAAAATATTCATCAAATCTTCTCCCGAAGAGGGGACTGAAATCAGTCTCGAAATAGAGAATACAAATAATATCGTCATTTAATTTCCACCATCATATGACCATTTACACATGATTACAGTACATATAACCGACGACCACAAAATGCTCACGGAAGGACTCCGTGTTCTGATAAACGAAACGAATATCGCTACGGTAACAGGCATATCTTATTCATTGTCAGGATGCAGGAACGCCATTGCTTTTAAAAGACCGGACGTTCTGCTGCTTGATATCAAATTACCGGATGGCAACGGCATCGACTTCTGCGCCGAAATACGTAAGAAATATCCGGAGCTTAAAATATTAGCGCTCACTACCCATGACGAATATTCCGTAGTGCGTCGTATGATGGAAAACGGCGCGAACGGCTATATTCTGAAAAATGCGCTCTCGGAAGAGATTATCTCCGGGATAGAAGCCGTGATGAACGGGGAGGTGTTTCTTTCCGAAGAAGTCGATAATCTGATAAAAAAACAAAAAGATCAGGCAATATGGCTCACGGCGCGCGAGCGTGAGCTACTACGCCTTATTGTTAACGGTTATACCAATCAGGAAATGGCCGATGAGCTATACCTTGGCGTAGAAACAATCAAAACGTATCGCAAAAACCTCATCCTGAAACTCGGAGCAAAAAATTCGATGATACTCGTAAAAATGGCGATTGAAAACCAACTGATATAATTCTTATTTAATCTATGTTAAACGTACAACAACCCACAACAAAAAAGGAGTATTATGATGTCCTCGACGGATTACGCGGTACTGCCGCTATTGTAATATTGATTTTTCATTATCTGGAAATGACTTATCCCGATGATTACGTCAACAATCCTTTGGGACACGGATTCCTCGCCGTCGACTTCTTCTTTTGTTTGTCAGGATTTGTAATCGGTTTTGCATACGACAACCGTATTCGTACAATTGGGATGAAACAGTTTTTTATAAACCGGCTAATACGGCTTCACCCCATGGTTGTCATGGGAACATGGATTGGTCTGATCGGTTACATATTCGACCCTTTTGTCGATAAAACAGAGGGGTTCAACGGGTTACTCATTCTGCTTGCCGCAACAGGCTCCCTGTTTCTGATACCGACACCGTTCTTACCCTATCGGTGGAACGCCCTGTTTCCTTTCAATTCGCCGTCGTGGTCGCTCTTTTTTGAATATTTAGCCAACCTCTTATATGCCGTTCTCCTCTGCCGAACAGGAAAGCGTTTGCTTTTACTCCTTGCCGTCATAAGCGCAGGATGGCTGACTTTTATTTCATACAGGTCAGGATGGCTGATAAACGGATGGGATTCGCTAACGTGGAGCGATGCACTCCCGCGGGTATGTTTTTCGTTCATTGCCGGATTGTTAATATTCAGATACAAAATTATATGGAAAAACAAATCAGGTTTCATCCTGCCTCTACTTTTACTGATGGGAGTATTCATATTTCCCCATTACGAAAAAGACTGGTACACCGAAGCTTTTATGGTTATTTTCATATTTCCTCTGATTGTTTCCGTCGGTTCCGGTGCACAAGTAAAAGGTTGGTTACGAAAACTTTGCCTGTTTATCGGACGCCTGTCATATCCATTGTACATGTCGCACATAACCACCGTATGGATTTTCGGCAATTATTACACAAAATACAACCCTACAGGCACAAAGTTATACCTGATCGTATGCGGCCTCATAATTTTCAACCTCATATTTGCCTGTTTAATCATGAAATTCTACGACGAACCGGTGCGCAAATGGCTTACTGCAAAAATGAAAGCAAGGCGCAATTCTTGCGCTTCATAAGAAGTCGCTATTATCCGGCATACAATTTTTCGCGCGATGCCGCTATCTCCGAATTCGAAATATAATCATCATATTCAATTATCTTATCGATATTTCCGTTCGGGGTAAATTCGATAACGCGATTTGCGACCGTTTGAATAAATTCATGGTCATGGCTCGCAAACAACACATTGCCTTTGAAATTGACAAGCGTATTATTAAATGCCTGAATAGATTCCAAATCCAAATGGTTTGTAGGCGTATCAAGAATCAGCGTGTTTGCATCTTTGAGCATCATGCGCGAAATCATACAACGCATCTTCTCGCCTCCCGACAACACATTCACTTTCTTAAGGAGCTCCTCGCCCGAGAAAAGCATACGTCCCAAAAATCCTTTGAGGAACACTTCGTTCGTATCTTTTGCAAATTGGCTTAACCATTCAATAAGATTATAGTCGGTATTGAAATATTTCGCATTATCAAGCGGAAGATATGCGGTTGTTATCGTTTGTCCCCATTTGTATGTACCCGAATCCGGCATTTCTTCACCGTTTATAATCTGGAAAAAAGCCGTCATCGCACGCGGGTCACGGCTGATAAATACAATTTTATCATCTTTCTCCACATTGAAATTCAGGTCTTTAAACAACACCTCGCCATCGATCGTCTTTGTCAACCCAACGACCTCAAGTATCTGATTGCCCGGTTCGCGCGATGGCGTGAAAATTATTCCCGGATAGCGGCGCGACGAGGGTTCTATCTCCTCAATATTCAGTTTCTCAATCATCTTTTTGCGACTGGTCGTCTGTTTGGATTTAGCCACATTAGCACTGAAACGACGGATAAATTCTTCCAGTTCTTTCTTTTTCTCCTCCGCCTTTTTGTTCTGCTGTTGTTGCTGACGAAGGGCTAACTGGCTCGATTCATACCAAAACGAATAGTTTCCGGAGAAAAGTTTCAACTTTCCGAAATCAATATCTACGGTATGCGTACAGACAGAATCCAGAAAATGACGGTCGTGGCTTACGACAAGAACTGTCTGTTCGAAATTGGAAAGATAGTTTTCGAGCCAACTTACCGTTTCGAGGTCGAGGTCATTTGTCGGCTCGTCGAGCAGCAGGTTATCCGGTTTGCCGAACAGCGCACGGGCAAGCAGCACTCGCACTTTCTGTTTACCGCTAAGGTCTTTCATCCATTTACAGTGCAAGTCCTCTTTGATGCCAAGCCCGCTCAGCAACGCCGCTGCGTCACTCTCGGCATTCCAACCTTCCATCTCCGCAAATTTCTCTTCCAGTTCCGATGCGCGGATGCCATCTTCATCCGTAAAATCCGCCTTCGCATAGATCCTGTTTTTTTCGCTCATTATCGCCCATAAAGTCGTATATCCCATCAAAACCGTATCGAGTACCGTATAATCATCGAAAGCAAAGTGATCTTGCGACAAAACCGAAAGACGTTCGCCCGGCGCCGGTGAGACGGTTCCGCGCGTCGGTTCCATCTCGCCGCTTATCGCACGCAGAAAAGTAGATTTGCCGGCGCCATTCGCTCCGATAATCCCATAACAGTTTCCCGGTACGAACTTTAAGTTCACATCCTGAAACAACACTCGTTTACCAAACCGAATATCTAACCCGCTAACTGTAATCATAATTCTTGTTTTTTAAATTTAGGGACGCAAATTTACGCGAAAAACTCCGGCTACACAAATGACGCCGAATAAATTTTGCCAATCACCATTGTAGCATGCTTACGATAATGATTTTTTTTCTTACTAAAGTTACCCTGTAAATTTCGCCGAATATTTTTATCGGCCTGTGTGGAATATCGAAAATTCCATGTACATTTGCGTTAATTACCTGGTTAAATTTACCCCTTTAGCCCTTATCCACGACCAAAAAAGGGATTATTGAAAAAATAATCGAAAAAAAAGTTCTCATTCTAATTATTTGTTTTATATTTGCGCGTTGTTTCTTTACATATATAGATTAAACTAAATTAAGTACACATGAATTGGAGATTTTTTGCGGGTTTACTTCTTATCGTGGGACTGGCCTGTTGCGGACAAAAAAACAGTGAGGACAAAGAAGATTCGGTCGAAATCGTTCTTCCGACTGAAGAAATAGAAGTGCAGACGACGACATTGCATACCGTCGATTTTGAGCACGAATTAGTGAGCAACGGACGCATAAGTGCGCAACAGATTGCAGAGTTGCAGTTTGCGTCGTTGTCGTCAGGGAATATTCCGATTCGTATTTTCGTGAAGAACGGCGACCGTGTAGCGGCAGGCGCAAAAATAGCCATGCTTGACACATTCCTGCTCTCCAACAACTACAGGCAAGCGGAAGATAATCTGCAGAAAGCCTATCTTGAATTGCAGGATGTGCTGATCGGACAAGGTTATTCGCTCGCCGATACTGCCTCTATCCCTCAGGAGTTGTTGAGACTCGCCTATATACGTAGCGGATATAACAGCGCTAAAATCCAATACGACCTTGCAAAATACAACCTCGACAACGCCATGCTCCGCACACCTGTATCGGGCACGGTAGCCAACCTTTTCTCCAAAACATACTGTGCCGTCAATGCTTCGGAACCGTTTTGCATCATCATCGGCGAAGGACATCCGGAAGTCGATTTCATAATCCTCGAAAATGAGCTTCCACTGATAAAAACAGGAGATAAAGTAAAAATACAGTCATATGCTTCGCCCGATGTCGAATCTGCCGGAAGCATCGTAAGTATAAATCCGAACGTAAACAAAGAAGGCACCGTACGCGTAAAAGCGCATATACAGCCAAATCCGAAAATATTCAACGGGATGAATGTCCGTATAAGCGTATTCCGCTCTTTGGGAGAACAATGGGTAATACCTAAAACGGCCGTTGTCCTGCGCACGGGCAAACAGGTGGTATTTGCTTACAAAGACGGGAAAGCGGCATGGAACTATGTGACTACCGGGTTCGAAAATGCGACGCACTATACCGTAACTAGCAAAACTCTCCAGGAAGGCGATGAGATTATCTACAGTGGTAATGAACATCTGGCCGACGGAACGGACGTCAAACAAATTGAAGATTAATGATTTTTTATGATTAAATTTCTGATACAACGGCCTATTGCCATACTGATGGCTTTCCTTGCGATGGTCATTATCGGGTTGATCACCTATTTCACCCTGCCGGTATCGCTGCTTCCCGATATCCCGATCCCCGACATTACCATACAGGCGTCCATGCCAAACAGTTCTGCACGCGAAATCGAAAATACCGTGACGACATCCCTGCGCCGCCATTTGATGCAGGTGACCCGGCTACGGGATATAAAAAGCGAAACGCGCGACGAGAGCGCACAGGTAAACCTGCGTTTTGATTACGGTACGAATATAGACCTGGCTTTTATTGAAGTAAATGAAAAGATCGACGCGGCAATGAATTATATGCCGCGCGACATGGAACGACCGCGTGTGATAAAAGCCAGCGCCACAGATATCCCCGTATTTTACCTGAATCTGACGCTCCGAAACGACGAAAAATACAGCGCGACCGATATGGAACAATTCCTTGCAATGAGCGAATTTGCCGAAACGGTAATAAAACGTCGCATCGAACAATTGCCGGAAGTGACGATGGTCGATGTCACCGGCGTAGTGTCAAAACAAGTACAGGTCTTGCCCGATATGAACAAACTGGAAATTGCAGACATTACCCTGTCGGATATCGAGTCCGCTATAAAAAACAATAACGTAGAACCGGGAAGCATGATTATTCGCGACGGATACTATGAATATAACGTAAAATTCTCATCCCTCCTGCGTACTGTCGAAGACGTTGAAAACATCTACATTCGCAAGGCAGACCGTATTTACCACCTAAAAGACCTTTGCTCGGTACGGGTCGTACCCGAAGAAGAACGCGGTTTTTCGATTGTGAACGGAAAACGCGCCGTGACATTGGCGATCATCAAACAGTCCGCCGAAAATATGGATAACCTGAAAAATGCGCTCAACGCCACCATCGCCTATTTTCGCTCGCTTTATCCCGATATTGAGTTTACGGTAAACCGGAATCAAACGGAACTGCTTGATTATACCATATCCAACCTCAAACAAAATTTCCTGATCGGTTTTATACTCATCTGCATCGTAGCATTTATCTTCCTTGGCGATGCAAAATCGCCCGCCGTTATAGGTCTCTGCATGATTGTATCGCTCATCATGTGTTTTCAGTTTTTCTATTTCTTCAACAAATCGCTCAATATCATATCGTTATCGGGACTTATACTCGCACTCGGCATGATGATTGACAATGCTATTATCATCACGGAAAATATAAGCCAATATCGCGAACGAGGACTGCCGCTCGAAGACGCCTGTATTAAAGGAACAACCGAAGTGATAACCCCTATGTTAAGTTCTACGCTGACAACGATCGCGGTATTTTTCCCCCTTATCTTCCTGAGCGGCATCGCAGGAGCGATTTTTGTTGACGAAGCGTTCTCTGTGTCGGTCGGCCTGCTTGTCTCCTATTTCACCGGAATAATGTTGTTACCGGTATTATATAAACTTGTCTATGCGAAAAATTTCACCCGGCGCGATTTCGGCGAACATATCCGTAGCTATCAGGAGCGCGGCAATAAGACGCTTTATAATTGGTACGACCGTCTGATCGATTTCACCTTTACTCATAAAACGTTAAATGCGATCCTTATCGTGGTGGTTTTTCCCCTTTGCGTAATCATGTTTAATATAATTCCAAAGAGCAGCATGCCTGCCGTCGACCAGGTAGAGTTATTGACGCACATAGATTGGGGCGAGAACATTCACCTCGACGAAAACCGCGCCCGCATAAACGAGATCTGTCACGGCATTGATTCGCTGACGCCGGAACATTCCGCTTACATCGGAAGGCAACAGTTCATTTTAGATAACGAACGCAAAATGCCGGCATCCGAAAGCGAACTGTATATCAAAGCGGAAAACGCCCGAATGGCGGAACGGGCGCAGGAGAAAATATACACCCTGATAAAAAACAACTATCCGCAGGCGACGGTATCATTTGCCCCGCCGGAAACGGTTTTCGAAAAGATCTTCGTGACGGGGGAATCCGACCTCGTTACCGAACTTTATCCTAACAACCGGCTGAATACGCCCGATGTAAACGAGATCCGCAAAATGGAAAAACGACTCGATGAACTGTCGGGCGAACACTCCGCAGGGGTCACTTTCGAGAAAGAAATGAGCCTCCATATCGACCGGGAAAAACTGCTGCTGTATGATGTATCCTATGCCGTCATCGAACAGATTCTTAAGACCGCGTTCCGTGATAATCAGGTAACAACGCTTCGCTCCTATCAGCAATACCTGCCGATAACAATCGCAGGCGAAGAACAGACGATAAGCGAGATTATACACAAAACACTCGTCCGTACCAATGCATCCAATGTTTCGGGAGAAATGAAACAGCAACAACTTCCTTTAAGCTATTTCGTCTCGGTCGTCCCGACGGAAGGTCTCAAGACAATTGTAGCCGGCAAAAACGGAGAATATATCCCGGTGGCTTACCAACAGGTGAAAAATCCCGAAGAGTTGATGCACAAAACCAAAGAAGAAATCAACAATCTGAAATCGTGGGATGTTGCTTTCTCGGGGAGCTATTTTTCAAACAGGAAGATGATCAACGAACTCATCATCGTTTTGATAATCTCCATTTTGCTGATGTACTTTATTCTTGCCGCCCAGTTCGAAAGTTTCCTTCAGCCGCTTATCGTATTGATTGAGATTCCGATCGATGTGACGGTTGCACTTGTCTGCCTCTGGCTTTTCGGACACACACTAAACCTGATGAGCGCGATCGGCATCGTTGTAACATGCGGTATCATCATCAATGATTCGATTCTTAAGATTGACATGATAAACGAACTGCGAAAAAAAGGTATGCCTCTGATGGAAGCCATACACACCGCCGGACATCGCCGCCTGAGAGCGATCATCATGACCTCGCTCACAACCGTAGCAGCTATCGTTCCGATGATGTTTACCCGCGACTTAGGGTCGGAAATACAGAAACCGCTTGCGGTTGCCATGATATCATCCATGATCGTCGGTACGCTTGTCAGCCTTTATATCATACCGCTCGTTTACTGGAGGATATATAAAAACAAACACACCGTTTCCACGGAGGAATCGGATATTTGAAAACATTATGAACAAACAGGATAAAATCATGGGAAATCGTCTTTTTATATTACTTTTCTTCATATTACCGGGATTGGGAAACTTGTCCCTGCAAGCGCAAGATCTCCGGCCGACAAATCATCTGCCGGGCGACAAACCCTCAACGACGACTGCGTACGCACAACAAGCCGGAACAACAAAAAATGATCCGTCAGGAAGCGGTATCGAATCATTACACATGCAGATTTCGCCCGTTATCCTTACGCTTGAAAATACGATCATACTGGCCGGAGACAGCTCGCTCGAATCTTTCCGTTCGAAGAATGTCTATATGTCAAGTCTCTGGGAATACCGCGCTTTCAAAGCCGCCCGGCTGCCAAGCCTGACGCTGAACCTGACGCCCGGACAATATAACCGCACGATTATTAAACGCTACGATTCGGAATCTAACGTTGATATCTACCGTCCGCAACAGGCTTTTGAATCTTACGGAGGACTATCGGTCGTACAAAATTTCGATTTGCTGGGCGGCACATTCTTCCTTAATACAAACATTGATTACCTGCGAAATTTCGGCGATAACACCTATACACAATTCTCTTCCGTCCCCGTACGCATCGGTTATCAACAGAACCTCATCGGATATAATGCATTTAAATGGGAAAAGAAAATAGAGCCGTTGAAATATGAAAAAGCGAAAAAACAACTCATCTACGATCTTGAGAATACGGCCGGACTGGCAGCGTCATATTTTTTTAATCTGGCGATGGCACAGGCGGAGTATGACCTTGCCGTAGAAAATATGCACAATACGGATACGCTTTATTTTATCGGCGAAGAACGTTCCAAGATTGCGGCAATCAGCCAGTCGGATCTGTTGACACTCAAGCTCGACCGTATAAACGCAGCAAACTCACTCAAGAATGCCGACATCTCCCTGAAACGGGCAATGTTTGCACTGACTTCGTTCCTGAATATGGATAAAAACACACCGATCCGCTTACGGTTGCCAAGTTACCCCAAATCGATGGAGATATCTGCCGAAAAAGCGCTGGAGGAAGCCCGTAATAACAACCCCGACCTGCTCGGATATAAACAGCATATCCTTGAAATGCAGCAGGAGGTCGACAGATCCCGTAAAGAATCTATGTTCAACGCTTCAATATCGGCAAGCGTCGGCTTTAACCAGGTAGCGGCCTCCCTGTCTGGAGTGTACCGCGATCCGCTACGTCAGGATATCATATCGTTGAACTTATCTATCCCGTTGATTGACTGGGGCGTACGCCGCGGAAGATATAATATGGCCAGAAACAACCTGAACGTAACGGAGATTACGGCGCGACAGGGAGAAGTGAAAATTGAAGAAGATGTGATTATGACGGTCGGCGATTTCAACATACAAAAAGATATGATAACCTCGGCGGAAGAAGCGCTCGTCATTGCCGACGACGCCTATGCCAAGACACATCAGCGTTTTATGATCGGCAAAGCGGATATAAGCACGCTCACTCTTTCGCGACAAAGACAACAGGAAGCAAGACGCAACTATATATACGCCCTCGAAAACTACTGGGTTAGCTATTACAAAATACGCAAACTGACCCTGTATGACTTCGAATACAAAATGCCACTTTCAACGACTGTGGAATATAAGCTAAAAACGATGGACGAGAGATGATAGCATTTTAATTCTTAATTTAATCCGGTTTTTCATTGAAAAAGACTTCACTCATATCATCATTTACCGTAATAGTCGCGTTCGTGGCTGTTTCATTAATAGGATTAGCGGTGATACCGTCGCTGACGGTCAAATTGTCGCCATCGCGCACGTTACCCAGCTTGACGGTTCGGTTCAATATGAACGGTAATTCCGCCCGTATCGTCGAGATGGAAGTGACCTCCAAACTCGAAGCCATGCTCGCGCGCATCAACGGGGTAAAAAATATAAAATCGACATCCGGCAACAATTATGGAAGTATCACGCTGGAACTCGATAAACATGCCTCGATGGATATCGTCCGGTTCGAAGCATCCACCATCGTACGTCAAACGTGGCCAAGCCTTCCCCCGTCAATCTCTTATCCTATGATATACGTGAATCTCCCGGATGAAAATTCGTCCCGTCCGTTCATATCGTACAATATAGATGCAATGGTTCCGCCGATTGTCATACAACAATATGCCGAAGAACGCATCAAACCGGCGCTGGCACAGATCCCCAATATCTATAAAATAGACATATACGGCGCTACTCCTATGGAATGGTTGCTCGAATATGACATCAATCAATTGGATGCCCTCGGTATCACCGTTGCCGACATTCGGGAAGCAATAGACTCGTACAACCGGAAAGAATCGCTGGGGATGATACTGACCCAAAATGATAATGCCGGGAAAAAATTTATGCGTCTCTCACTTATGACGGACAGAGGAACGGAAGGCGATGGCTTTCATGCCGAAGATATCTATCTGCCGGATAAAGACGGTCGTATGATATGCCTCGACAAACTCGTCACAGTCGCCTATAGTGAAGAACTTCCAACAAACTTCTACCGCATAAACGGACTTAATTCCATATACATAACGCTCACCGCAACCGAAAATGCCAACCAGCTACAACTTAGCGGAGCCGTAAAAGACAAGATCGCAGAGATAAAACAAATGTTGCCGAAAGGTTATGAATTGCATATCAATTATGATGCAACCGAATATATCAGCAAGGAACTCAATAAAATTTATATACGCACGCTCCTTACGATCATCATTCTCCTGTTGTTCGTGTTCTTTACAACGTTCAACGCCCGTTACTTGTTACTTATCATACTTAGCCTGTTTTTTAACATTTCAATCGCATTCATTATTTACTATATTGCAGGATTAGAGATACAAATGTATTCCTTAGCGGGTATCACCATTTCGTTAAGCCTCATCATTGATAATACAATTATCATGGCCGATCATTACCTGCGTAACCGTGACCGAAAAGTGTTCCTGTCCATTCTTGCCGCTACACTTACAACTGTGGGGGCGCTTGCCATGGTCTTCTTCCTGAACGAAAAAATACGGCTGAACCTGCAGGATTTCGCCGCCGTAGTGATGATTAATCTTATAGTTTCGCTGTCAGTATCGTTATTGTTGGTTCCTGCCATTATCGAAAATATGAACATAAAACGGGGGGGGATACGATTGAATCTCAAACGCCTGCATTTTTCTCCAAAGAAAATTGTCATTTATTTCAACCGTTTTTATTTCCTGATGATCCGGTTTCTGCAACGATTTCGCCTCGTCACATTCATTTTATTAATAATGGCTTTCGGCCTTCCCGTTTTTATGATTCCCGAAAAAGTGGAAGGAGACGGCGAATTTGCCCAACATTATAACAAGATTGTAACGTCGCAGGTTTTCAAAGAAAAAATACGTCCTGTCATAGAAAAGTCGCTTGGAGGTACACTTCGTCTTTTCGTACAGAAAGTTTTCACAGGCAGCTATTTCTCCCGCAAAAGCGAAGTCACCTTGAGCATCTACGCTACGATGCCGAACGGCACGACAATCCGTCAGATGAACCGGATCATGCAGCAAATGGAGAGCTATCTGAGCAATTTTAAAGAGATACGTCAGTTTCAGACAAGTATTAACAGCCCGCGTCAAGCCAATATTCAGGTGCTGTTTACCGAAGAAGCCGAGAGATCGGCGTTCCCATACCAGCTTAAAAGCAATGTTATATCGAAAGCATTGCAGTTAGGCGGTGGCAGTTGGAGCGTATACGGGCTGGAAGATCAGGGATTCAGCAACGATGTGCGGGAAATGGCAGGTAGCATGCAGGTGAAACTTTTCGGCTACAATTACGACGATTTATATATATATGCCGATATTTTTCGTAAAAACTTCCTCCTGAAACGCCGACGTATCAAGGAAGTATTTATTAACTCTCAATTTTCGTGGTACAAAGACGACTATCAGGAATATACATTCAGCCTCGACAAAGAACGCCTGGCAACCGAAAACATACGCCCTTATGAATTGTACGCATCCGTAAGCCCCGTATTCGGACGTAATATCAATTGCGGATACATAATCGGAAAGGAGCAAACCGAAAATATAAAGATGTCTTCGGCGCAAAGCCGTCTATACGACTTGTGGAGCCTCGCTAATATGAACCGCACGATGAACGGCAAATACTATAAAACCGGCGAACTTGCTACCATTGAGAAAACACAGACACCGCAAAATATCGTCAAAGAAAATCAACAATATACGCTCTGTTTGCAATATGAATACATCGGATCGGCGCAACAGGGAAATCAATTACTCAAAGACGATCTGGAGAAATTTAACGCCTCGTTGCCCGTCGGATATTCGGCTGAAAACACACGTAATGCCTACTACTGGTGGAACAAGAGCGATAACAAGCAATACTTGTTCCTTGGCGTTATCGTCCTGATCATTTTTTTCATGACCTCCATCCTGTTCAATTCGCTCAAACAACCGCTTGCAATCATTTTTGTAATACCCGTATCATACATTGGCGTATTCCTTACTTTTTACCTTTTCAAGCTAAATTTCGATCAGGGAGGATTTGCTTCGTTCGTGCTGTTATGCGGCATTACCGTGAATGCAAGCATATATCTCGTAAATGAATACAACCGGATACTTGCACGTAAACCACGCATGAATCACGCAAAGGCTTATATAAAATCATGGAACATTAAAATTGTCCCCATCTTCCTGACAATCATCTCTACGATACTCGGATTCATCCCTTTCATGGTAGGGCTGGACAAAGAGAGTTTCTGGTTCCCGCTTGCCGCCGGCACAATCGGAGGCCTCATAACTTCTCTTATCGGCATTTTTATCTATTTGCCCCTCTTCCTTATCAGCAGAAAGACGGCTTTCCCAAAAAAGTCAAAATGACACCATTCTTAAAACAAATTGCAACCATTTTCTACGACAAGTACGGTACAGATATACATCGTATGACATTCGTCTTTCCGAACAAACGTTCCGGGATATTTTTTCGCAAATACCTCTCCGAAGCAGCCGTAAAACCTGTATTTTCACCTTCCATACTGACGATAAGCGACCTCTTCCGCAAACTGAATCCGAAGCGACAAGCCGACCGGATAAAACTCCTTTTTATGTTGTACGACATTTATAAACGGCAAAGCAACTCGGACGAAACTTTCGACGACTTCATTTATTGGGGAGAAATGCTCCTGAATGATTTCGACGATATCGATAAATATCTTGTCGATGCCCGGCAATTATTCACTAACATTACGGATCTCAACCATATCGACGAGACGTTCACTTATCTGACGCCTTCACAAATACGAGCTATACGCTCATTCTGGTCGTCATTCAGGCAGGGGGGTAACGACAACGCGGATCACTACGATTCGAATCGGCGTTTTTTTCTGCATGTATGGGAACTGCTATATCCCGTCTATACAGAACTGCGCAAACGTCTTACAGACGAAGGAATGGCTTATGAAGGTATGATTTATCGCGAAGTAGTCGAAAATCTTGGGAAAATACCTTCCCTTCCTTTCAAAAAAATTGTCTTTATAGGGTTCAATGCACTCACAAAAGCTGAAAAAATGCTTTTTAAACACTTGAAGGAGCAAGGCATCGCCGATTTTTATTGGGACTATGCTTCCGAAAAAATAAAAGATGAAGACAACCGGGCTTCTTTCTTCATGAGAGAAAACCTCTGCATGTTTCCCTCGGAACATGCGCTACCCGAAGAAGAACCGGAGCAAACACAATTTGAAATGATCGGCATCCCATCGCGTATCGGACAGGCGAAACAGGTTTATACCCTGCTTGAAAAATTATCGGAGAAAGAAACAATGCATGCGGACGAGGCTATGCGAACAGCAATCGTATTGCCGGACGAACAGCTGCTGTTGCCGGTACTGAACGCCATACCCGAAACCGTTTCCTGCATAAACGTTACGCTCGGATATCCCCTGTCCGGCACACTTGTTGCTTCATTAATGAATTTTCTGCAGTCATTGCGGAAGAACGTCCGGAGAACGGACGACGATCTTCTGTTTTATCATCGTGATGTAATCGCTGTCCTGCAACACAAATACATATCCTCCGCATTACCCGCCGAAACATCCGCCTTAGTAAAAGATATCACGGAACGCAATCAAATATATATACCCGTCAAAACGTTCGAAAAGACACCTTTGTTAACATTACTTTTTTCCGTACCTGTCACCGCCGCCGAGACTTTCGACTACCTGACAAAGATCCTCAAAACACTGAATATGCGCTTCTCAACTGCCGACAATACAAACGCCGGGACAAGCGATACAAACGCCGGGACAAGAGATAAAAATGCCGGAACGAACGAACGAATTTCCGACACTGACACCGAATCCAATATTATGTCGGACACCCTGGAGCAGGAATTTTTATTCTATTATTATTCGATGGTAAACCGTATGCGGGAATTGATACGTGAAGCCGGGACGGTTCTGTCGACTGAAACTTGTTTCAGGCTATTAAAAAAAATGACGGACTTCACTAAAATACCATTTCATGGCGAACCGTTGTCCGGCCTCCAGATTATGGGTACACTCGAAACACGTGCGCTTGACTTCGAAAACATCATCCTGTTATCGGTAAACGAAGGCATATTCCCTGCAAAAAACACGGCAAACTCGTTTATACCTTATCACCTGCGTAGAGGATTCGACCTCCCTTCGCCGGAGCGCCAAGATGCCATATGGTCATATCTTTTCTATCGCATGATATACCGTGCAAAAAAAGTAACGATGCTCTACGACACACGCGCCGACGGGCTTCAAAGCGGCGAGGCAAGCCGGTTTATACGCCAGTTGATTTACCACTACAAAACGCCGGTATGCCGGAAACTGCCCGTCTACGACGTATCATCATCGCACGTAGCACCGCTCTGCGTCGATAAAGATGAGGAAACGATGCGCCTGCTTACCGCTTACGAAACGGATAAAAGTCTCTCCGCAAGCGCTATCAACATTTATCTGGACTGTCCGCTGAAATTCTATTTTTCCGCACTCAAGGGCATTAACGAAGAAGATACCGTCAGCGAAACGCTCGAAAACGACACGTTCGGCACCCTCCTTCACCACGTTATGGAACTAACATACAAACCTTTATGCGGAAAAATGGTGACGGCCGACTTGCTCAATCTTGCCGCACAGGAAAAAAATATGACAGCCATCATACAACAAGTGTTCGCCGACGATTTCTTCCATTCGGAAAAACCACATCCGCTCACCGGACAGGCATATCTTTACGGCGAAACCATCAGGAAATACGTTTGTAAAGCGCTTGAATACGACCGTTCGACACCGCCGTTCGTCTATATTGGTTCCGAAAAACTTTTCCACACTTCTTTAGAGATAAAGGGAGGTCGTAAAATACGGATAAAAGGATTTATCGACAGAATAGACAGGATCGGCGACATGGTCCGCATTACGGATTATAAAAGCGGTCGTCCGTCAGCCCTCACTTTCGGCTCGATGGAAAGTTTGTTCGACACGACGGCTAAAGAACGTAAAAAAGCCATCCTGCAGGTATTCCTGTATGCCTGGATATACGCGAAGGTTGACGGAGAAAAAAACATCCGACCGGCAGTTTATTATATGCGCAATCTTTTCGGCCAGGGAGAATTTGACCCGCTCATCCGTCAAGTCAACGGCAAAGAAAAAACGGTAATCGAAAATTTCAGCCTCTACCACGAAGTATTTGAAGAACACCTGCGCACCTGTCTGAATGAAATGTTTGACGCAGAAAAACCTTTCACGCAGACACAAAACTCCTCCGTCTGCGAATATTGCCCTTTTACAGGCATTTGCGGAAGGCAGGTTTGAGTAAATACTTCACAGTGCTGGATTTATGTTATAAAACATTTTTTAATGTAATATTCGTGTTTTATATTTATCTTTGGCGCGACACATATATTTGAAACATATGCGGTTTGTTTTTTTTGATTCTAAAATTATATGGCTTATGAAAACAAAAATTTTACTTTTATTGCTTTGGACGAATATCTGTTATGGATTTTCGCAAGAGTGTCCGTGCATAAAGGCGGCGATCATCGGAACGAATGTAAACGTTTCCGTTATACACAACAATAAAGTAACGGCAATGGACGATACGGAAATCAAGCGGGGAGAATCGATCGAGCTTCAATTTGTAAAAAGCGCCGGCAAAACGACTTGGTATCACGAGCAACAAGAACTGTCGAACACAACCGTTGATACAAAAAGCCGTCGAAGCGGCGAAAAAACTATATCCCAACAAAGCGGGAAAGAAACCGGAAAACCATCATATCAGGCCGAAATATCTGGGAGGTTCAAAGAAGGGCGCCACAGTACCCTTAAATCCGGCATATCATCAAAAGATTACAAATGATTTTAGAAAAAAGTGGGGATATGGTAAGGGAGAACCACGAAACGAAAAAAAAGTTAAAGAAATTATGCGCAACGTATATTCAAAAAATCCGTTGCCGCCAGGTTATTACTATTAATTAAAAATGAAATTATGAAAGAAATTTTTGAATTCAGGGTAAGAAGTAATTATGCCCATTTGCTTTTCAAACCAGGCGAAGGGAAAGATCTGGAAAGCGTTATCGTTATCCATATTACCAGAGACGATCCGCGTTTTGAGCGAATCGGCGAAATGGACAGAATGATACACCAACGGTATGACACTTATTTTTTTTCCGACTGGGACATCGTCCGGAAGTATACTTCCCGTGAAATAGCCGAAGCCAAACTTTTTCGGTTTTATATCAATACGATGTTCGAACCGTCCGGAGAAGACTGCGGGACGCAGTACGACGAAACGGCGGCA
>JAIRMH010000038.1 GCA_031258835.1 Tannerella sp. | reverse complement strand
AAGTTTCCCGCCGCCTCCCGAACGGTGGACGATGCAGTTTTATTACCCTAATTTTCAAAACGATATGTGGAGGATATTCGGAATTGTCTTTTTCAACGACAAGAATCATTTTATTTCCGACAGTACCAAATCGTTCGACGAGAAACGCATAAAACAGTTCCTGACATTGAAAGGCATCGCTTTATATGACACTGCCATAGAAATAATACGACAAAAAGGAAACGCTTCCGACCAGTTCCTAAAGATCATACAACCCATAGATTTGCAGCATATTTTAACGCAAATACCCGACTGTCGTAACATAGTAACAACCGGGCAAAAAGCGACGGAGACGCTCCTGAATCTTCTCGGCATAAAACAAACGCCTCCTCTCTGCGGATCTGTCGATGCGATTTTTATTGGCCGCAAATTGCGCTGTTGGCGCATGCCTTCTTCCTCCCGGGCATACCCCAAAACATTGCCGGATAAAGCGGAAGATTACCGGCAAATGTTTGAGGCGTCGGGATTCTTATAAAACGAAAAAACTGTTCATACGTTTTTTATCCATTGCAGCTCACCTGTTATCTACCCTTTCCGGATAAAGATCGTGATTCATCAACCGGTAAGTAGCCATATCTTCATATTCGGTATTCGGCTTGCCGTAATTACAATACGGATCAATGCTTATCCCTCCGCGCGGCAGAAACTTCCCCCATACTTCTATATACTTCGGTTTCATCAGTTTTATCAGATCGTTCATTATAATATTGACACAATCTTCGTGAAACGCTCCGTGATTGCGAAAACTGAAAAGATAAAGCTTCAGCGATTTACTCTCAACCATTTTACGCCCCGGTATATAGCTAATATACAAGGTTGCAAAATCGGGCTGTCCCGTTATCGGACAAAGACTTGTAAATTCGGGACAGTTAAATTTAACAAAATAATCATTCCCGGTATGCTTGTTTTCAAATGTATCGAGTACAGAAGGATCATAATCGGCGGCATATGCTGTCGTTGCGCTCCCAAGTTTGGTAAGCGACTGGATTGATTTATCCGAATCTTTTGTTTTCATCTCGACTGTAACAAATATGCGCCTGAACCTAATTCTATAATCAACGAGCCGTTATCTTCTTTCACATTCCGCACTCCGGCCTGATTTGCATCCACCTTCACGCCGAACTTCAACGGTAGTTTAACGGTAGCTGTCGTATTTGCCGGAATTGTAATCTTCCACGTGAGCTTATCGCCGTCACGTTTCCAGTCGCTTCCGATCTTTCCATAAGGAGATTCGCAGGAGGCATTCACATAATACAATTTCTCAGGGAATACCGGTTCCATCCATATCTTCTTGAAGCCCACGGAAGAAGGATCATTCTTTATACCAGCCAGATTCTCGTAAAACCATATCAATAAATCGCCAAGTAACATCACATGATTCCGCGAGTTCATCGCCGGATTCGCCGTATCGCCGTTCCACAATTCCCAGATGGTAGTGGCGCCATTTTTAACCATATACCCCCACGAAGGATAAGTCTCGTTTGTAACAATCTTATAGGCGAGTTCAAGTCCTCCATGCTGCGTAAGACCGCGCATCAGATGCTGAATCCCAAGTACGCCCGCACTCACATGGCCATTACAGTCCACTTCGGTTTTCTCCACAATATTTGCAAAAACTTTTTCTTCGTAACCTTCGGGGACAAGTCCGAGTTGAAGTGATAATATATTGGCCGTAACCGTGTTATTATCGTAGCGGGCTGTTTCCGCACTAAAAAATTTCTTGTTGTAAGCGTCTTTTATTTTCGCTGCCAAATCGCGGTATTCGGCGGCATCCTCCGGTAAGCCGTTCATTTCGGCAAATTTTTGCATTAATTGCAAAATACTGTAAAACACAGTCGTACTCAGCACCTCTCCGTTTGTTTTACGTGAAGGATCTTCGGAATGAATCAGTTCCGGTTTTTCGGGCGGCATACACCAGTCTCCGTAAGTATCCTTTACCAGAATATAATCTTTCATTTGAACGGCAGTCATGTGCGCTATCCATTTTTTCATCGACGGATAGCGTTCTTTGATCGACTTGCTGTCGCCGAACTGCCTGTATAGCATATCAGCAATATAGAAGTAAGCCGACGGCCATGTCACATCGTCATTGAAAATCGTCCAGTAACGGGGCGAGACAACCGAAATGCTACCGTCTTCGCTCATTGATTCTTCTATATCGACTAACCATTTGTTATACATCAAAGCGTTGTTGAACAAAAAACTCTCGCCGTGAGCGCCGGTCGCACGATCGCCAAGCCAGCCGAGACGCTCGTCGCGCTGCGGACAGTCGGTCGGCATCCCGCGATAATTACCGCGAATACCCCAGTACGCATTCTTATGAATCCTGTTAACCAATTCGTTCGAAGTCTCAAATGTGCCAATGGTCGCCATCTCATCATAAACAACCTTACCTGTAAAATCCGCCACGTCCGGCGCGTCGACAACGCCCGATATCTCCGCAAAACGAAAACCGTGATATACAAACGTCGGTTCCCACGTAAAACGACCGTCGCCTGCGGGGATATAGATATCCGTAGCACGTGCGCCGCGCAGGTTATCTACATACAATTCCGTTCCGTTAGGCTTCAACACTTCAGCAAAACGCATCGTCACCGGCGTATCTTTCTTTCCCTTCAAACAAACCTGTAACCATCCGACCATGTTCTGCCCCATATCAACGATATAACGTCCGCCATCCACCGCTTTTACGGAAACAGGTTTTACTTCCTCCATTACTTTCAGGCTGGGAGAAAGTTGCGACGTCAACTTTCCTTTCGGAGCTTCCATCCGTTCCGCACGTTTCCAGTTGGAGGCATCATAACCGGCTTCCGTCCATTTCCCCAACTCTAAGCGCGCATCATATTTCTCTCCGTCGAACTCATTATTTTCGAGGATAGGGCCACGATTCGTAGCCGTCCACGATTCATCGCTAGTCACCGTCGCCAGTTCGCCATTCGCATATTCGATATCTAATTGCGCGATCAGGCGGGGTAGCCCGAATCCCAACATCCCACGTTCGCGCATCGTAAGAAAACGTCCGTTGCCGAGTGTCACGCCAATTACATTTGCGCCTTTTTTGATAAATGATGTGACGTCATAAGTCAGATAAGGCACAGAGGCGTCATACCACGCAGGGAGCGGCCCGAAAACATCATTACCCACCTGTTTCCCATTGATATACGGCGCCGAAGAGCCGACACCGGAAATATACAGCGTTGCGCGAACCACTTTTGATGTGCCGACTTCAAATTCGCGACGCAGATAGCGTGCCGGAAGAATGGTGCGATTGCCTTCTATCTTCAGATTTTCCGGATCGTTAATACCGATCCATTCGGCCTTCCAGTCCGAATCGTTAAATAAAGCCGTCGACCAACTCTGAACATCACTTTGTGCCGATTCATCCCGATTAGTCCAGATCGTAACGCGCCAATAATATTTCTTCCCCGATTCGAGGGGTTTGCCGGCATATTCTACAAACAACGAAGCGTCGGATTCGACGCGTCCCGAGTTCCAATACAAATCAGAACCACCTGTTTCAAGCGCTTTTTCCGATGCCGCAACCTCAATCTGATAAAATTTTTGCATAACATCCGGCTTTTTACTTGTAAATCTCCATGAGAAACGAGGTTTTAACGCCCCCAAGCCTTCGGGATTTCTACGCATCTCCGTCTGTAAATCCCCAAACATAATACCGTCTATACCCATATCCGTAGTACATCCAACCCCTATCCATAACAACAATAAGGATAATAAAAAGATCTTCTTAATCATATGTTTCTAAGCATTAAAAATTATAATCGGTTATTTATATGGATGCAAAGATAACAAAACTATCCGTATAATGCATTTTTTATTTGAAATTACATTCTTTCTTCTATAAATTTTACCTGACATTTTTATCGGCCTGTGTGTAATTGAAAAATTTCATGTACATTTGCAACGACATTCATTATTTTTCAATGATTTAACATTCAACCGACAACTAATTATGGCAAGATTTAATAAATTACAAGTTTTGGATGCGATCGTCCGTACAGGTATCGTTCCTGTTTATTACAACAAAGACGTCGACACGGCAAAAAATGTACTCAGAGCATGTTACGAGGGAGGCGTCCGCGCTTTCGAATTTACAAACCGGGGGGACTTCGCGCAGGAAGTATTTGGGGAACTCAACAAATATGCCGCCCGTGAATGTCCGGAAATAATACTCGGCATCGGTTCCGTTGTCGATGCGCCAACAGCGTCGTTATATCTCCAGCTTGGCGCCAATTTTGTCGTAGGCCCTTTGTTTAATCCCGACGTAGCCAAAGTATGTAACCGCCGCCTCGTACCCTATACCCCCGGATGCGGATCCGTGTCCGAAATAGGATTCGCCCAGGAATGGGGCTGCGACCTTTGTAAAATTTTCCCGGCAGGAAGCGTCGGCGGGCCATCGTTTGTAAAGAATGTCAAAGCGCCAATGCCCTGGACCATGATCATGGCAACCGGAGCCGTCGAGCCAACCGAAGAAAACCTCCGTGAATGGTTCAACGCCGGTGTAACCGCCGTCGGCATGGGATCTAAATTATTCCCCCCAAAAGCTATCTCGTCGGGAGAGTGGAACGTAATCACCACTCTTTGTCAAAACGCTATCGGATATATCCGAAAAGCGAAAGGATGACAACGGAAAATACAAATTCAACACCGGCCAATTTGGAATGTAAGGGTCCGATTAACCCGTATGTAAGATTCCCGCTTCGGCAGCCTGTTTTTTACAATCCTGCCACGATAACGCCTTCCACGTTCTCATTCCAGGTGATGCGTTCTTCCCATGCGGCTTTTTTGCTTTCGCTGCGACGGTCGAAGATGAGCAGATAAGCCGGTATGTTTTTATCAAAACGGTCGCGGTAACGGAGGGTCTGTTCAAGCGCTTCGCTGAGAAGCGAATTATAACCGTCGTAGTCGTGCAGGATTTTTATTTCTATCACACAGCGGTAGTCCCCATATTCCACAAACAAGTCCATCCGTCCCCTGCCGGCGCCCACTTCACTGTCAATGTGTCCGCCTCCGTTGAGAAGACGCTGCATAAACGCCAGTAACAGCAAATGCGGGAACGCTTCCGTATAATCCGATTTTGCTTCCCATATCTCGGAATATCTGCGCCAGAACTTCTGAAATTCTTTCAGCAGACTGTCCATGTCCAAACTGCCGTCCGGTTTCTGCCATTTGAAGTTGGACGGGGGCGGCATCATGATTTGCATGGCGGAGTTGACAACCCGCGTCAGGATTTCCGTATAAATGGGATTTGAGATGGTCAATCCTTTCTCCATGTCGTACGTTACTAATCCCAAATCCATAGCCTCCCGCACGCCCGGACTGTCGAGGTTAATATCCATGTTCGTTTCGCCCGAAATGACGGT